>NZ_JBHYZP010000004.1:108542-356846 GCF_042752355.1 Streptomyces sp. NPDC059255 | reverse complement strand
ACCGACGGCGGGACCACCGATGGTGGGACCACGGACGGTGGCACGACCGACGGTGGTACGACGGACGGCGGGACCACCGACGGTGGCACCACGGACGGCGGGACCACGGACGGCGGGACCACGGACGGTGGCACGACCGACGGCGGCACGACCGATGGTGGTTCGACCGACGGCGGCTCGACCACCGGCGGCTCCACCGACGGCGGCTCGACCACCGGCGGCGGTTCCTCGACCGCGGGCGGCTCGACCACCGGTGGCGACAACGGCGCGGGCACCTGCACCGTCGACCTCGACGGTGCCGCGTGCACCGACAACACCGAGACCGACAACGCCGGCTCCAAGCCGGTGCAGCAGGGTGAGGCCAAGGAGGAGCTGGCGGAGACCGGCGCCGCCGAGACCTCGTTCCTGCTGATCGGCGCCGCGACCATGATCGCGGGTGGCATCGGCTTCCGTATGCTGCCCCGCCTGGTCAGCGGCGGTCGTACCGTCGCCTGATCACAGTGAAGGGCCCGGACGCGTTCTCCGCGTCCGGGCCCTTCGCCATGTACACGTATGTGCGAGATGTCACTCCGGGTGATGCCTCACGCCGGCTGATGCGTCGCGACGAACGCCACCGCCGCCAGCAGGAGCACCACCAGCGTCAGCAGCGCCACAGGGCTCAGTGCCCCCAGGGGGCCCTGCTGCTCCAGGCGCTCCCGGTGGGCACGGCACACCCGGCATCTGCCCTCGGTGACCGGTCCCGCGCAGTTGGCGCACACCAATCGGTCGTAGGTCATGCGCATTCCTCCTCACCGCGCGGCGGAGCCGCAGAAAGTGTCTCTCCGCTCAACGCTCGGGGCAACACGACCGTTCCCCACCCCCACTGTGCCAGTTTCCGGCCGGTTCGGCGCGGCCGGACGGATTCCGGCCGGACCCTTCCCGGTGGCGGTGGCTCCGTATCCGTGCTAAATCACCCAAGCCGACCCCAATCCCGCCCCGGAACGGCCGGCCGGGCACCTCCGCGGGCGGGCCGACTTCGGACGCGGACTGCGCGCGCCAGTCGGGTTCGCGTAAGGTCACGCTCACCTACTCCCGGCCGACCGTGGTGCACCCGTGATCCGATTCGACAACGTCACCAAGACCTACCCGAAACAGAACAGCCCCGCCCTCCGCGATGTCTCCCTCGAAATCGAGAAGGGCGAGTTCGTCTTCCTCGTCGGCTCGTCCGGCTCCGGCAAGTCGACCTTCCTCCGACTCCTCCTGCGCGAGGAGCGCACCAGCCACGGCATGGTGCATGTCCTCGGCAAGGACCTCGCCCGCCTGTCCAACTGGAAAGTGCCGCAGATGCGCCGTCAACTGGGCACGGTCTTCCAGGACTTCCGGCTGCTGCCGAACAAGACCGTCGCGCAGAACGTGGCCTTCGCGCAGGAGGTCATCGGCAAGCCGCGCGGCGAGATCCGCAAGGCCGTCCCCCAGGTCCTCGACCTCGTCGGTCTCGGCGGCAAGGAGGACCGGATGCCCGGCGAGCTGTCCGGTGGTGAGCAGCAGCGCGTGGCGATCGCGCGCGCCTTCGTCAACCGGCCCATGCTGCTGATCGCGGACGAGCCCACCGGCAACCTCGACCCGCAGACCTCCGTCGGCATCATGAAGCTGCTGGACCGTATCAACCGCACCGGTACGACTGTCGTGATGGCGACCCACGACCAGAACATCGTCGACCAGATGCGCAAGCGCGTGATCGAGCTGGAGAAGGGCCGTCTCGTGCGTGACCAGGCACGCGGCGTCTACGGATACCAGCACTGACCACCGGCTCCCCACCGCGTCACCGAGCATTGAGAAACGAAAGCTGAAAGGACGCCATGCGCGCCCAGTTCGTCCTGTCGGAGATCGGCGTCGGTCTCCGTCGCAATCTCACGATGACCTTCGCGGTCATCGTCTCCGTAGCCCTCTCGCTCGCCCTGTTCGGCGGCGCGCTCCTCATGCGCGAGCAGGTCAGCGTGATGAAGGACTACTGGTACGACAAGGTCAACGTCTCCATCTTCCTCTGCAACAAGAACGACGCGGCGACCGCGCCCAAGTGCGCCAAGGGCGCGGCCACGGGTCAGCAGAAGGACCAGATCAAGACCGATCTGGCCAAGATGGACAGCATCGTCGAGACCGTCCACTACGAGACGTCGGACGAGGCGTACAAGCACTACAAGGAGCGGTACGGCGACACCCCCATCGCCGCGACCATCACTCCGGACCAGATGCCGGAATCCTTCCGGGTGAAGCTGAAGGACCCGGAGAAGTACCAGGTGGTCGCGACCGCGTTCGCCGGCCGGGACGGGGTGGAGTCCGTCCAGGACCAGCGGAACATCCTGCAGAACCTCTTCGATCTGATGAACGGCATGAACATCGCCGCACTCTGTGTGATGGCGCTGATGCTGGTCATCGCGTTGATGCTGATCGTGAACACCGTGCGCGTGTCGGCGTTCAGCCGGCGCCGGGAGACCGGGATCATGCGGCTCGTCGGCGCGTCCAGTTTCTACATCCAGATGCCGTTCATCATGGAGGCCGCGTTCGCGGGACTGATCGGCGGTGGGGTCGCGTGCGTGATGCTGCTCCTCGGCCGGTACTTCCTGATCGACCACGGTCTCGCCCTCGCCGACAAGATGCAGTTGGTCAACTTCATCGGCTGGGACGCGGTGCTCGCCAAGCTTCCGCTGGTGATCGCGATCGGTCTGCTGATGCCCGCCGTGGCCGCTTTCATCGCGCTGCGCAAGTATCTCCGGGTGTGACAAGCGCCCCTGGCGCGGTGGCGGCAAGCACCGTCCGGTCGGGTCGTGTTGTCCTAGACTCAACGCCATGTCGGGTTCCGAGTCGCTTGAGAGGCTCCGCGGTTTACGCCGCGGGGCGGCCCTGACATTGGTGTTCGCGACCGTGCTCGCCACGGCGGCGGCGACGAACTCGCTGCCGCGCACGGGCGGCGAGGCCCCGGGGGAGCGGGCCCGTCCCGTCTCCTCGACGGCCGACCGGGACGAGGTCGCGCGGGCCGCGGCCGACGCCATGGCCAACGGCACCTCGGCCACCGACGCCGCGGAGGAGGTCGTCAGCCGCAGCGGGGACCGCTGGGGCGCGGTCTACGACAAGCGGGAGTACGAGGAGTTCCGGCAGGCCCTGGACGGCGAGTACACGGGCGTGGGGCTCTGGGCGAGACGTACGGCGGGCGGCCTGGTCGAGGTCACCCGCGTACAGCCCGGCGGGCCCGCGCAGCAGGCCGGGATCGGCGCCGGGGACATCATCCGGGAGGTCGACGGCCGGGGCATAGCGAAGCGCCCCGTGACGGAGGTCATGGCGCTGCTGCGCGGCGACACCCGGTCCGCGGCGCCGGCGGAGGACACCGCGGACGCGAAGAATTCCACCGACGGCGCTGCCGACGCTCCCGACGCATCCGGCGACCCCGGCAGGCCCGACGCGTCCGGTGAGAGCGCCGTCGGGACCCCCGTGGCGCTCGGTCTGGAGCGCGAGGGCCGGCGCTGGACGGAGAGCCTGCGCCGCGCCCGGCTCACCACCGAGTCCGTCACGGTCGACACGATCGAGGGCGGCGCGCTGCGGATCAAGGTCGGCGCGTTCACGAAGGGCACGGGCGAGCGCGTACGGGAAGCGGTCCTGGAGGCGCCGAAGGGCGCCGGTGTCCTGCTCGACCTCCGGGGCAACGCGGGCGGGCTGGTCAGTGAGGCCGTCCGGGCCACCTCCGCCTTCCTGGATGGCGGGCTGGTCGCCACGTACGACATACGGGGCGAGCAGCGCGCGCTGTACGCGGACCCCGGCGGCGACACGGAGCGGCCCGTGGTCGTGGTGGTCGACGGCGGCACGATGAGCGCGGCGGAGCTGGTCACCGGGGCGCTCAAGGACCGCGGCAGGTCCGTCACGGTCGGCTCGCGGACCTTCGGCAAGGGCTCCGTCCAGATGCCCAGCAAGCTCCCCGACGGCTCGGTGGCCGAGCTGACCGTGGGCCACTACCGCACCCCGGCCGGCCACGGCGTGGACGGCCACGGCGTCACCCCCGACCTCCAGGTCGGCGAGGGCGCCCAGGAGCGGGCCAGGACGGTGCTGAGCGGCCTCGGCGGTACGGAGACGGAGTAGCGGCCGCCCGGGGCCGGGCAGCGGCACCGCCCGGCCGGACCGTCGCGTAAAGGAGTTGCGCGGGGGTGCGAAAATGGGGAGACCATGGCTAAGGAAAAAGGGCGCAAAATCATTGCGCAGAACAAGAAGGCGCGGCACGACTACCTCATTCTCGACACCTATGAGTGCGGTCTCGTGCTCACCGGTACCGAGGTGAAGTCACTGCGCCAGGGACGGGCCTCGCTGGTCGACGGCTTCGTGCAGATCGACGGGCACGAGGCGTGGCTGCACCATGTGCACGTCCCCGAGTACACGCAGGGGACCTGGACCAATCACAGCGCCCGGCGCAAGCGGAAGCTGCTGATGCACCGGGCCGAGATCGACAAGCTGGAGTCGAAGTCGCAGGAGACGGGGCACACGATCGTGCCGCTCGCCCTGTACTTCAAGGACGGCCGGGCGAAGGTCGAGATCGCGCTCGCGAAGGGCAAGAAGGAGTACGACAAGCGTCAGACGCTCCGCGAGAAGCAGGACCGGCGCGAGACGGACCGGGCGATCTCCGCGGTCAAGCGGCGCCAGCGGGCCTGACCGGACGAGCGACCGGCCTGTACGGCCCGACCGGCCCGTGACCCGGCCCGACTGACCAGGCGGGGCGCCGTGCGGGGGAATGGACTGGCCCCCGGACGCGTTGGTCACGTACGATGGAGCACGCACCCCACAGAGGGTGCGCGTTTGAAAAATAAACATGGGGATGATCGGTTTCGACAGCGGATGTCGAAGCAGGGGAAGCGAGCCGAGGAAGCGGCAATGATCTCGTAAACCATATGTCGCAAACAATAATCGCCAATTCCAAGCGCGATTCCTCCGCCTTCGCCCTCGCTGCCTAATTAGCAGCTAGCGAAGACTCTGCGGAGTGTCAGCCCGGGGCTGTTCCCGACCCGGATCCTGGCATCAACTAGGGGACTAAACTTCTGAGCCCGGTCGCGGGGCCCAGAAGGAAATCAAACAGTGACTGAGCCCGTCGGAGACTTGTCCGTGTGATCTCCGGGGCCGAGAAAATCGCAGCGGACTGCGCTCGGAGAAGCCCTGGTTCCGCACCGTTGGACGCGGGTTCGATTCCCGCCATCTCCACTCACCATCTCCACCCATGTTTGTCGTCGGCGGCACCTCCCACGCGGGGGTGCCGCTTTCGTATGCGCCGCGCCCGCCGCCGCACCCGCACTCACTCGCGCCCTGGCCTCTGGGCACCCGCGCAGGCGATCAGCAGTGCCGACAGCGCGGCGGCGGGCGGGATCACATAGGCGAGGGCCGGAGTGGTGTGTTCCGCCGCCCAGCCGCCCGTGGCCGCGCCCGCCGCGATGCCGGCGAGCAGCGCGGTCACCGCGAGGGTCATGCCCTCGTTCAGCCGCGTCTCGGGAGTGAGGCGCTGGACGAGGGTCATGCCCGTCACCATCGTCGGCGCCGTCGCCGCGCCCGCCAGCAGCAGCGCACCGGCCAGCAGCGGCAGCGATCCCGCGCGTGCCGCGAGCAGAGGCAGGATCAGCAGCACCGCCATCGCGGCCACACAGCGCGGCAGCCGGGCGCGCGGGTGGCGGGCCGGGCCCAGGGAGCCCAGCAGCAGACCCGCGACGCAGGAACCGGCGGCCTGGAGCGCCAGTACGGCACCGGCCCACGCCTGGTGTCCCCGGTCGTCCGCGTAGGCGAGGGTGACGACCTCCGTGGCGCCGAAGACCGCGCCCGTGGCGAGGAAGACGGCGAGGAGGGCGGCCAGCGCGGGGGAGTACAGCGGGGCCCTGGCCTGCGAACCCGCTCCCCGGCCGGCGGCGGGCGGCTCCGTGGCGCGCTGCGCCGCGAAGACCAGGATGCCGGTCAGCAGCAGGACCGCGCCGGTCAGGGTGCCCGCCTCCGGGAAGAGCGCGGTGCACAGGAAGGCGGCCGCCACCGGTCCCAGCATGAAGCACAACTCGTCGGCGGCCTGTTCGAACGAGTTGGCGGTGTGCAGGGCGGCGGTGTCGCCGCGGTGCAGATGGGCCCAGCGCGCCCGGGACATGCCGCCCGTGTTGGGGGTGGTGGCGGTCGCGGCGTACGCGGCGAAGAGCGTCCAGTCGGGGGCTCCGTACCGTACGCAGAGCAGCAGGGCGAGCGAGCCGAGTACGGCGATCGCGGTGGCGGGCACGGCGACCCGGGCCTGCCCGTACCGGTCGACGAGGCGCGCCGTCCACGGCCCCACCAGCGCGGTGGCCGCGAGGCCGGTGGCGGTGACGGCGCCGGCCAGGGCGTACGAGCCGCGCGACCCGGCGATCATGATCACGGCGGCCACGCTGAACATCCCCATGGGGAGGCGCGCGAGGAGGTTCCCGGCGGTGAACGCGCGGGCGCCCGGCGGCGCGAACAGGCGCCCGTACGGGGCGGTGAACTCCCGCACGCGCTGCCGCGCACGCTCCCACCCTCGCCCAAGCACGCGCTCCCGCACGCGCCGCGACGCGCTCCGGCGCGCGGTGGGGCGGCGCACACCGCCGCGGCTGTCCCCGTACGCCTTGTCGCGCGCGGCCAGGACCAGTGTGGTGCCGGTCGCCGCCATCAGCGGTGTGTTCCGCCGGGTCGTGCCGTCAGGTCGGGCTGTGCCGTCAGTTCCGTCAGTTCCGTCAGTTCCGTGAAAGGGGTTGGTGTGCGTTCCGGTACGGGAGAAGTGTGGTTGCGGCATGGCCTCACCTTCGCCGCCCGCTCCGTACCCGGTCCAACACCTGATGAGCGGCCATTCACGCCATCGCGTTGTCAATGGCGAGGGTGGGCGGTTGAATGCGGTGTGCCCCAGGACATCGACCCCCGGCTGCTGCGTGCCTTCACCGCCACCGCCGAAGAGCTGCACTTCACCCGCGCCGCCGCACGGCTCTACGTCGCCCAGCAGGCCCTCAGCCGTGATGTGCGGCGGCTGGAGCGGGAGTTGGGCGTGGAGCTGTTTCTGCGCACCACCCGCCAGGTGACCCTGACGCCCGACGGCGAGCGGCTCCTCCCGTACGCCCGGCGGGTGCTGGCGGCCCAGGACGAGCTGCTCGCCGCCGGTGCGGGCGGGGCGCCGCCGCTGCTCGTGGACCTCAACACCGAGGGCATGGTCTCCGGACGGGTGTTGGCGCGGGCCCGTGAACTCGCCCCGCGCCACGAGCTGATGGCCCGCTTCCAGAGCGGTCTCACCGGGGCGGCGACCGAGATCCTCGCGGGCCGGCTCGACGCCTCCTTCGGCTACGCGGGAGGGCTCGCGCCCGTCCTGCGCGACGCGCTCTCCCACCAGCTCGTACGGTACGAGCCGATGGCCGTGCTCCTGCCCGCCGACCACCCGCTGGCCCGCCTCCCCGAGGTGCCGCTCGGCGCGCTCGCGGGGGAGAGTGTGTACGCGGGGGCCGGCAATCCGGGGACGGTGGAGTGGACCGGGCTGGCGCGGCGGCTCTTCGCGGGCCGCTCCATCGAGGTCGCCGCGCCCGCGCCGATGGCCGTCGGCGCGGAGGAGTTCCGCCGAGTCATGGCCAAACATCGCAACCCGGTCCTGGCCGTCGTAGATTTCCCGGTGATGCCGGACACAGTGCTGCGCCCGCTCGTCGACCCCGTACCGCTGTCGCCGCTCTCGCTGGTGTGGCGCAAAGGACTGCGTCATCCGGGAGTTGAGGCGCTCCGAGCTGCCGCTGCCGAGCTGGGAGCCGAAGAAGGATGGCTGGATCCGGACCCCCGTGATCTCCTCCTACCACTCTCATTGCATTGATGCATCACAACTTGTGAACCGGATCCACACACTCTCTCGGTGCGCTACATTCATGGCCCGGGTGCGGTGTGATAGGGGCGCGCGGTTCGGGACGGGGACCCGGCCGACAAAATCAGCCAGTTCTATGTATGCACCCAAATCGTTCTGTGGTGGGGGATGTGCGTACTTCAGTGGACCAATGGCGCGAAGATGCCCGAACAGGGCACATGTACGAGCCGAACGATGTGACCGTGGAGCTGGACGGTCTGGGCCGTCAGCTCTCCGAACTGCCCGCCGGGACACGGCCCGAGGCACGGCTCGGCACCGGCACCGGCGGGGAAACGATCGCCTTCAGGGCCCCCGGCCTGGAAGACAGGGCCGCGGACGGCGGCGGCACCGGCGGCGCCGACGGGGCCGAGGCGCCCGAGGGTCCCGTCTTCGTCGACGAGAGCGGCCGCCGCAGCAAGAAGCTCCGCCGGGCCGGCTGGGTCGTCGCCATCGCCTGCGCCTGCTATGCCGTCACGGTGGTCGCCGCGCTCGTCGGAGGCGACTCCTCGGCCCCCTGGCTCCAGATACCGGGTCTCGCGGACAAGAAGAAGCCGGACACCGTCCAGATACAGCCGGCCCCCTCGGGCTCCCCGTCCGAGGCGGCCACCAGCGGCGATCCCAGCGCGTCGCCCACCGAGACCGGCACCGGCGGCGCCGGCCCCCGTACCTCGGAGACGGTGACCACCGGCACGTCGGGCAACCCGGCACCGGGCGTCTCGGGTTCCGTGAAGGAGCCCGTCGTCTCCAACTCCCCCGTCGACCCCGCCCCGGACCCGGACCCGCCCGGCGACTCCGACCCCGACCCCGGTACCGCCGCGGGCGCGGGCTCCGCCGGCCCCGGCGGGGAGAGCCCCTCGGCCCCGGCCGGCGACGGGACCTCGCAGTCCCCCGATCCCAGCACTCCCGTCGAATCACCGCCGGGCGACGACGGCGGCCCGCGGGCCGTGGAAGGCGCGCAGTAGATGATGTCCTCCGGCAGGCGGGCCCAGCCTCGCAACGCCCAGCCGCGCAAGTCCCAGGCTCCGAAGAACGGTCGCGGAAGCGGCAACCACGGCAGCACCGGACCCAGCAGAGCCAAGCCCCGTAAGAACTCCCGGCCCGCCCGGCGGCGCAGACTGCCCATGCGCTACCTGCTGCCCTCGCTCGTCCTCGTCGCCCTGGCCGCCATGCTCATGCTCCGCGGCTATGTGCACAGCGAGATCCTCGCCGACCACCGCGTCCGCCCCCCGGACGCCACCGACCAGGTCCCCGAGTCCATCCTCAAGGGCGGCCCCGTCATCGACGCGCGCGGCACGGACGCCGCCAAGTCCATCGACATCCCCGACCGGCAGCTCGTCCTCACCTTCGACGACGGCCCGGACCCCGAGTGGACCCCCAAGGTCCTCGACGAACTCAAGAAGTACAACGCCCACGGCGTCTTCTTCATCACCGGCACCATGGCCTCCCGCTACCCCGACCTCGTCAGGCGCATGGTCGACGAGGGCCACGAGATCGGCCTGCACACCTTCAACCACCCCGACCTCTCCTTCCAGACCCGGTCCCGCATCAACTGGGAGCTGACCCAGAACCAGCTCGCGCTCGCGGGCGCCGCCGGGATCCGCTCCTCGCTCTTCCGGCCCCCGTACTCCTCCTTCGCCGACGCCATGGACAACAAGTCGTGGCCGGTCACCCAGTACATCGGCAGCCGCGGCTACATCACCGTCCTCAACGACCGCGACAGCGAGGACTGGAAGCGCCCCGGCGTCGAGGAGATCATCAAGAGGGCCACCCCCAAGGGCGACAAGGGCTCCCTCGTCCTGATGCACGACTCCGGCGGCGACCGCTCCCAGACCGTCGCGGCGCTCGGCCGCTATCTGCCGGAGATGCAGAAACGCGGCTTCACCTTCGCCAACCTCACCGAGGCGCTCGGCGCGCCCACCGCCCACACCCAGGTCACCGGCTTCGAGCTGTGGAAGGGCAAGGCGTGGGTCGCCGCCGTCACCCTCTCCGACAACCTCACCGCCGTCCTGGTCTCCGGGCTCGCCGTGATCGGCGTCCTGGTCATCTCGCGGTTCGGGCTGATGCTGGTGCTCTCCTTCGCGCACTCCCGCAAGGTGCGCCGGCGCGACTTCAGCTGGGGTCCGGAGGTCACCGAACCGGTCACCGTCCTCGTCCCCGCGTACAACGAACGCGAGTGCATAGCCAATACGGTGAACTCCCTGATGGCCAGCGACCATCCGATCGAGGTCATCGTCGTCGACGACGGCTCGACGGACGGGACCGCCGACATCGTCGAGGCGCTCTGGCTCCCCAACGTCCACGTCGTACGCCAGCAGAACGGCGGCAAACCGGCCGCCCTCAACAACGGCATCGCGCACGCCAGTCACGACATCGTCGTGATGATGGACGGCGACACGGTCTTCGAGCCGTCCACCGTGGGGGAGTTGGTGCAGCCCTTCGGCGACCCGCGGGTCGGCGCGGTCGCGGGCAACGCGAAGGTCGGCAACCGCGACACGCTCATCGGGGCGTGGCAGCACATCGAGTACGTGATGGGCTTCAACCTCGACCGCCGGATGTACGACGTACTGGGCTGCATGCCCACCATCCCCGGCGCCATCGGCGCCTTCCGCCGCCAGGCGCTGGAACGCGTCGGCGGCATGAGCGAGGACACCCTCGCCGAGGACACCGACATCACCATGGCCATGCACCGGGACGGCTGGCGCGTCGTCTACGCCGAGCGCGCCCGCGCCTGGACCGAGGCCCCGGAGTCCGTGCAGCAGCTCTGGTCCCAGCGCTACCGCTGGAGCTACGGCACGATGCAGGCGATCTGGAAGCACCGCCGCGCCGTCGTCGAACGCGGGCCCTCCGGCCGGTTCGGCCGCGTCGGCCTGCCGCTGGTCTCCCTCTTCATGGTGCTGGCGCCGCTGCTGGCCCCGCTGATCGATGTCTTCCTCGTGTACGGCCTGGTCTTCGGCCCCACGCAGAAGACGATCGGCGCGTGGCTGGGCGTCCTGCTCGTCCAGGCGGTGTGTGCCGCGTACGCCTTCCGGCTCGACGGGGAACGCATGACCCATCTCATCTCGCTGCCCCTCCAGCAGATCCTCTACCGGCAACTCATGTACGTCGTGCTCCTCCAGTCCTGGATCACCGCCCTCACCGGCGGCCGGCTGCGCTGGCAGAAGCTGCGCCGCACCGGCGCGGTGGAGGCGCCGGGGTCGATTCCGAGCCAACGTGGCCGGGGCGCGCCGCACGGAACCGAGCAGGGCGCCGGACAGGGCGCGGACCGGAGGCCGGTCGGATGAGCCGCCATTCCATGGACGCCACGAGACCGGACGGGGCGGGCGGGCGCGCCGGACAGCCCGCCGGACAGCCGGTGGGGCAGCCGGTCGGACAGCCCGTCGGACCCGCCGGGTGGTCTCCCGGACCGGCCGGGTGGTCTCCCGAACCGGCCGCGCGGTCGGCCGAGCCCGCAGGACCTGCCGGGAAGACCGCCGATCAGCCCGCGCCCGTACGCCCCTCGGGCCGGGACCGTTATCTGGACCTGCTGCGGGCGATCGCGCTGGTCCGTGTCGTGGTCTTCCACATCTTCGGCTGGGCGTGGCTGACGATCCTCTTCCCCTCCATGGGCGTGATGTTCGCGCTGGCCGGCTCGCTCATGGCCAGATCCCTGGAGAAGCGGCCCCCGTGGAGCGTCCTGCGGGGCCGGCTGCGCAGGCTGCTGCCGCCGATGTGGGCGCTGGCCCTGGTCATCGTGCCGGTGATGTTCCTGATGGGCTGGCAGCCGATGCGGGAGGAGGGGGTGTGGGGCATCGTCAAACTGCTCAACTACTTCCTGCCGATCGGCGCCCCGCCGTACCCGTTCGAGAGCGGTGACGGCAGCGGTCTGCTGGACACGACGTGGGCCGAGGACTCGGCGGGCCCGCTCTGGTACATCCGCGCCTACCTGTGGTTCGTCCTCCTCTCGCCGCTGCTGGTACGGGCGTTCCGCCGGACGCCGTGGGCGACGCTGCTCTTCCCCGTGGTGCTGACGGCCGTCATCGGTACGGGACTGGTCGAGATCCCCGGGGAGTTCGGGGAGGCCCTCACGGACTTCGCGGTGTACGGGGCCTGCTGGGTGCTCGGCTTCGCGCACAACGACGGCATGTTCCAGAAGGTGCCGCGCTATCTGACGGTCTCGGTGGCCGCCATGACGATGGCGTTCGGCCTGTGGTGGGCCTCGGGCCATCTCACGGACGAGGGCTGGAACCTGGACGAGATCCCGCTGGCGCAGGCGACCTGGTCGCTGGGGTTCGTGGTGATCCTGCTCCAGTACTCGCCGTCCTGGCGGGAACTGCCAGGGAAACTGAAGCAGTTCGACTCGACGATCACCCTGGCCAACAACCGCGCGGTGACGATCTATCTCTGGCACAACCTGCTGATCATGATGACGTACCCGCTCATCGACCAGCTCTGGAACATCCCGGGGATCGACGCCTTCTCGTCGGAGCTGGACGCGTCGTACAACATCCTGCCGCTGGTGATGGTGTGGCCGATGATCGGGCTGATGATCCTGGCCATCGGGTGGGTCGAGGACCTGGCGGCGCGGCGCCGGCCGAGGCTGTGGCCGAACGGCGAGACCCGGGCCGGGGACACGGCCGGGGGAGGGGGAAGGCGCGGAGCGGCGGCGGGCGGCCACCGACGCTGAATACTGAATACGGCCGCAGACGCCGAGGCATGGCGGTGGACGCTGATACGGGGGCGCGCCTCTTCGACCGAGGAGGCGCGCCCCGCCCGGCGTTACGCGCCCGCGCCGCCGCCCCCGGGCCCGTACGCGGAGCTCTCCCGCACGACCAGTTCGGGCGGGAGCAGCACCTGCTCCGGCGTGCCCTGCGGATCCTTGATGCGGGCGAGCAGCAGCCGGGTGCAGGCGCGGCCGACCTCGGGCAGCGGCTGGCACAGGCTGCTCAGGCCGGGGGTGAGCAGCGCGGCGGCGGAGGAGTCGTCGAAGCCGACGACGGCGACGTCCCGTCCCGGTGTACGGCCGCTGTCCAGCAGGGCGCGGTAGCAGCCGAGGGCGAGGGTGTCGCTGACCGCCACCACCGCGGTCGTACCGGCGGCGAGGAGCGGGGCCACGGCGTCCCGCGCGGCGTCGACGTCGTTCACCGCGTACGCCCGCAGGCCGCGCGCGGAGAGCCCGTGGCGGCGCATCGCCGTCCGCCAGCCACCGGCCCGGTCGTCGCCCACGCCGGAGCCCCGGGGCCAGCCGAGAAAGGCGATCCTGCGGTGGCCGAGCGCGACGAGGTGGTCGACGGCGGCGGAGGTGCCGTGGGCGCCGTCGACGTCCGCCCAGTCCCCGGCGGGCCGGGTCGACCAGGGGCGGCCGAAGGCGACGAAGGGGATGGCGCGCCGGCGCAGCCAGTCGGGGCGGCGGTCGCCCCGGTAGGTGTGGGTGAGGACGAAGCCGTCGACCGGCTGTTCGCGCAACAGCTCGGCGTAGCAGTCGGGTTCACGCTCGGCGCCGGCGGGCGCGGTGAAGAGCAGGACGCGGTATCCGGCCTCGTTGGCCGAGCGGGAGAACGCGTGCAGGAAGTGGTCCATCACCGGCCCCGACACCCCGTCGGGCGTGGGGTGGACCCCGTAACCGATCAGCTTGCTGGACCGCGTCCGCAGGGCGCGCGCGGCCTGGTGCGGCCGGTAGTCCAGCTCGGCTATCGCCCTGCGGACCCGCTCCAGGGTCAACGGGGCGAGGAGGTGCGGTGAGTTGAGCGCGTTGGAGACGGTCTGCGGCGACACCCCCGCACGCTGGGCGACCTGCGCCAGGGTGGGCGGTCTCTCGGCGTGGCCGGTGGACCTCGTCGTCGTACGCGCCATCGCTCTCCTCCGCGTGCGGGCGCGCGTCGGGTTCCAACGCGTGGTGTGACGCCCCGAGTTGAAACGATAAACGGCGCGGGGGAGGGACGGGGGGCGGGAGAGGCGGGGCCGGGACGGTTCAGCGCAGCGCGCATTCGAACGAGTGGCCAATTATCGCCTTGCGAATATGCGTTTTACCCACGGAAGATCCTCAAGACCTTCACTGAATCATCATACATTCAGTGGCCGCGTGATTACAGAGGACGTACCAACGTGTCCGAAACTCCCACCGCTGAGACCCCCCTCTGGCTCCAGGGCCGTGACGCCGTGGTCGCCGCCACCGCCCCCGAGTCCTGGCGAAAGAGCGTGCCGGACTACCACCTCTCGGCGACGGTGATGCCGGAGCAGCGGATCAGCCGGCACGAGCCCGGCTCCCTGGAGGACATCGTCGAGCAGCTTGTCCAGGTCTTCGAGATGGAGGTCTCGCACAACAAGGACCCCAAGACCTGGGTCTCCATGGTCACCGAGAAGTTCCGCACGAACTTCAACGGCAACCCGTGGTCCGACGCGCAGGACCTCGTCGAGAAGGGCAGCTACAACGTCCTCATCGGCGACAGCGTCTTCTACCCGGCCGGTGACGAGAGCTTCGAGTCCTCGCACAGCGTCTTCCTCAACGCGCTGTCGCAGGGCTTCTTCTGGGAGGTTCTGGAGGTTCTGAGCCCGCCGCCCACCATCGCCTTCAAGTGGCGCCACTGGGGCACCTTCGACGGTGAGTACAAGGGCTTCAAGCCCACGGGCGAGCTGGTCGAGATGTACGGCATGAGCGTCGCGACGGTCACGGAGGACCTCAAGCTGGTCCAGGTCGAGCACTACTACGACCCGAACGAGTTCCTCGGCAAGCTGACCGGCGGCTGCCCGGTCCGCCACCAGAAGTCCGGCGCGTGACATCAGACGCCTGACATCCGGCGCCTGACACCCGACGCGTGACATCGGGCGCCTGACATCCGGCGTCCGACACCGCCGGGGCCCGGGGCGGGGCGGCGCTCACAGCGCCCCTCCGCCCCGGGTGAGAGCAAGGTTGCGCGCCGGTCATTTTGAGGCACGGGGGCGAAACGAGACGTATCTACGGTCGGGGGACACCTACCGAGACCGTCCGTGGAGGCGTGATGACAGCCCCGATCACCACCGTCGCAGCACGCAAAGGGGGCCGCTGGATCGAGACGTGGGATCCGGAGGACGAGACCTTCTGGCGCGAGACGGGCGAGCGGGTCGCCCGGCGCAACCTGCTCTTCTCCGTGGTCTCCGAGCACATCGGCTTCTCCATCTGGACCCTGTGGTCCGTGATGGTGCTGTTCATGGGGCCGGAGTACGGCATCGACCCCGCCGGGAAGTTCTTCCTCATCGGGACCGCCACCCTGGTCGGCGCGATCGTCCGCGTCCCCTACACCTTCGCCGTGGCCCGCTTCGGCGGACGGAACTGGACCATCTTCAGCGCGCTGATGCTGCTGCTGCCGACCGTCGCCGCGTTCGTCGTCATGGAGCCCGGGACCTCGTACACCACCTTCATGGTCGTCTCGGCGCTCACCGGCGTCGGCGGCGGGAACTTCGCCTCCTCCATGACCAACATCAACTCCTTCTTCCCGCTGCGCAAGAAGGGCTGGGCCCTCGGCCTCAACGCGGGCGGCGGGAACATAGGCGTACCGGTCGTGCAGCTCATCGGGCTGCTGGTGATCGGGACGGCGGGCGCCGCGCACCCCCGGATCGTGCTCGGCGTCTACATCCCGCTGATCATCGGGGCCGCCCTCTGCGCCGCGCTGTTCATGGACAACCTCGCGCCCGTCACGAACGACACCGGCGCCGCCAGGGAAGCCGTACGCGACCGGCACACCTGGATCATGTCCTTCCTCTACGTCGGGACGTTCGGCTCGTTCATCGGATACAGCTTCGCGTTCGGTCTCGTCCTGCAGACCCAGTTCGGCCGCACCCCCCTCCAGGCCGCCTCGATCACCTTCATCGGACCGCTGCTCGGCTCGCTGATCCGGCCCGTCGGCGGCATGCTCGCCGACCGGTTCGGCGGCGCCCGCATCACCCTGTGGAACTTCGCCGCGATGGCCGCCGCGACCGGTGTCGTGGTCTTCGCCTCCGTGATCGAGTCGCTGACCGTCTTCCTCGTCGGTTTCGTCGCGCTGTTCCTGCTCACCGGGCTCGGCAACGGCTCGACGTACAAGATGATCCCCGGCATCTTCCAGGCGAAGGCGCTGGCCGGCGGGATGACCGGCGAGGCCGCCGCCGCGTACGGGCGGCGGCTCTCCGGGGCCTCCATGGGGCTGATCGGGGCCGTCGGCGCGCTCGGCGGGCTCGCCATCAACCTCGCCTTCCGGCAGTCCTTCCAGACGGCGGGGACGGGGACGTCGGCGTTCGTCGTGTTCCTGGCCTTCTACGCCTGCTGTTTCGCCCTCACCTGGGCGGTATACCTTCGAAGGGTGCCTGTCAGCGCCGTGCAGGCCGAGACCAAGCCCCAGCTCAGTTACGCAGAGGTGTAGACCGGAGGCGTACGTAACATCGGTGAAATGGTGACGCACCGGGCCTGTCACGCACGGTTGACAGGCTCGGTCGTCCGGCCGGGCGTGAGCGCGAGCGGAGAACACCGAGAACACCGGAGTACGGCGCGGACGGCCGGCACACGGCGCGGACGGCCGGCCACACGGCGGAGACAGCTGGGCACACGGGGAGCACGGCGCAGTACGGGAGGAGACGCATGGACGACCGGCAGCACGGCCCGCTCGCGGGATTCACCATCGGGGTCACCGCGGCCCGGCGCGCCGACGAGCTCGGGGCGCTGATCCAGCGCCGCGGCGGCTCCGTCGTCCACGCGCCCGCCCTGCGCATCGTGCAGCTCGCCGACGACGCGGAGCTGCTCACCGCGACGAAGGAGCTGATCGCCCACGTCCCCGACGTGGTCGTGGCGACGACCGCGATCGGCTTCCGCGGCTGGATCGGCGCGGCCGACGGATGGGGCCACGGCGAGGAACTGCTCGCCTGTCTGCGCGGCGTCGAACTGCTCGCCCGCGGCCCCAAGGTGAAGGGCGCCATCCGGGCCGCCGGGCTCACCGAGGCGTGGTCGCCCACCTCCGAATCCATGGCCGAGGTCCTGGACCGGCTCCTGGAGGAGGGCGTCGAGGGGCGCCGTATCGCGCTCCAGCTGCACGGCGAACCCCTGCCCGGCTTCGTCGAGGCGCTCCGCGCGGGCGGCGCCGACGTCGTGGGCGTCCCCGTCTACCGCTGGATGCCGCCGGAGGACCTCGCCCCGGTCGACCGGCTGATCGACGGGACCGTGGCCCGCTCCGTGGACGCCGTCACCTTCACCAGCGCGCCGGCCGCCGCCTCGCTCCTCGCCCGTGCCGAGGAACGGGGGCGGCTCCCCGAACTCCTCGACGCCCTCCACCACGACGTGCTGGCGGCGTGCGTCGGGCCGGTCACCGCGCTGCCGCTCCAGGCGCACGGCATCGACACCGTCCAGCCGGAGCGCTTCCGTCTCGGCCCGCTCGTCCAGTTGCTCTGTACGGAGCTGCCGGGCCGGGCCCGTACGCTGCCGGTCGCGGGCCACCGGGTGGAGATCCGCGGCCACGCGGTCCTCGTCGACGGCGAGCTGCGGCCGGTGCCGCCCGCCGGCATGGCCCTGCTGAAGGCGCTGACCCGGCGGCCCGGCTGGGTGGTCCCCCGCGCGGAGCTGCTGCGCGCCCTGCCCGGCGCGGGCCGCGACGAACACGCCGTCGAGACCGCGATGGCCCGCCTCAGGACCGCGCTGGGCGCCCCCAAGCTGATCCACACCGTGGTCAAGCGGGGGTACCGGCTCGCGCTGGACCCCTCGGCCGACTCCAAGTACGCGGACGCCTGAGCGGGCCCCGGGGACGCCGCTGGGTACGGTACGGAGATGGCCCACGACTCCCCGATCACCGTCAGCCCCGCCACCCCGGACGACGCCGAGCCTGTCGTGGAGGCGCTGCTCCGCAACCGCGACCACATGCGGCCCTGGGGTCCCCTGCGTCCCGCCGACTTCTACACGGCCCGGGCCCAGGCCAACCGGATCGCCGACCCGACCGTCCGGCTCTGGCACGCCAGGGACGGTGACCGCGTCGTCGCCCAGGCCGCCCTCTCCACCATCGTGCTCGGCCCCTTCCGCAGCGCGAGCCTCGGCTACTGGGTGGACGCCGAGTACACCGGACGCGGGTTGGCGACCCGCACCGTCGAGGAGGTCTGCCGGGGGGCCCGAGAGGACCTGGGGCTGCACCGGCTGGAGGCGGGGACCCTCCTCCACAACACCGCCTCCCAGCGCGTCCTGCGCAAGTGCGGCTTCGAGCTCATCGGCACCGCGCCCGACTACCTCCATATAAACGGGGCGTGGCGCGACCACCACCTCTTCCAGCGGATCCTGCACGACGGCCCGCCGAACACCGCCCCCTGACAGGTGCCCCCTGGAACACCGCAGTCCGACATGGGCTCAGGCCGCGGGGTTCCGGCCGCGCCGCCTTGCGGGCACTCTGAGGAGTACGGCACTCAGGACGGCACCACGGACGGCACACCCACGGTGAATCCGAGGCGGTGAGGGACCCATGGCGGCGGGCAGGACTGCGGGCACGGTGGCGGGCACGGGTGGGAACGGCTGGCGGTTCGACTCCGGACGGATCTGCCTGGACCTGGTGGCCACCGGGGAACCCGCCGGGGGCCGCCGGGGACGGCTCGACGGCACCGCGGCGCTCGGCCGGTGGCTGCTCGGCGCCGGACTGCTGCCGCCCGGCACCCCGGTCGCCGGCATCGACGCCCGCTGGGTCCGCGCCTTCGCCGAACTCCGCGACGGCATAGGGCGGTTGGTGCGCGCCGAGATCGACGGCCGGCAGGCGCCCGCCGCCCTGGAACGGGTCAACGCCCTGGCGGCCGGGGCGCCGCCGGGGATCAGGGCCGTACGGAACGAGGCGGGTGCCCTCGTACGGGCGCCGATCCCCGAGCCGGAGTGCGCCGCGCTGCTCGCCGCCGTGGCCAGGGACGCGGTGGAGCTCCTCACCGACCAGGACGCGCGGGCCCGGCTGCGGCGGTGCGAGGGCGACCGCTGCCGCCGCGTCTACCTCGACACCTCGCGGGGGCGGCGCCGCCGCTGGTGTTCCAGCGAGGTCTGCGGGAACCGTGAACGGGTCGCCCGGCACCGGCGCCGGGCCGCCACCGCCTAGAACGGGAGCCGGGGCGCCGGCTCATCCCGTGTCCGGCGCCGACCGAGGTGTCGGCCCACCCCGTGTCCGTTCCTGACCGGGGCATGAGCCCGCTCCATATGCGACCCTGACGGCGCCTCATGTGCACCAAAGGCCACACAGACGGCTCTCCGGCACACTCCGGGCGGCCGAACAAGAGCGTCTCTCCGGCCGATTCCATAGGGTTCTTGCGCTATTTCAAGCCAACTCTGCGCGCCTCCTTTGCGAGTCACAGACATGTCCTCCACGAGTTCTGCACGAATCCGTGCGAGGGGCCCGGACCGGCGTGAAACCCGCTCGTGGAGCGTGGGAGCGTTCCCATAAAGATCTTGAAAGTTTTTCCCGAACGGTTGAGCACGCCTGGTCGGGCGTCCGTAGTGATGAGGGAGAAGCAGCCACGTAGGTATCGACCGGGAGGTTTAGGTGCGCAAGGATGCGGCCGTGGCCGATGACCGCCCTCACCGGGCCCGACACCGGAGCGCGACACCGCGCACCAACACTCCCGCACCTGACGAGGAGTTGATGCGAGCCCTCTACCGGGAACATGCCGGACCGTTGCTCGCCTACGTCATGCGTCTCGTCGCGGGTGACCGCCAGCGAGCCGAGGACGTCGTGCAAGAGACGCTCATCCGTGCCTGGAAGAACGCCGGTCAGCTCAATCGTGCGACCGGCTCTGTCCGACCTTGGCTGGTGACGGTCGCCCGACGCATCGTCATCGACGGACACCGCAGCCGGCAGGCCCGGCCGCAGGAAGTCGATCCGTCACCGCTGGAGGTCATGCCCGCGGAGGACGAGATCGACAAGGCGTTGTGGCTTATGACGCTCTCAGATGCCCTCGAGGATTTGACCCCCGCCCACCGGGAAGTACTGGTGGAGACGTACTTCAAGGGTCGTACGGTCAACGAGGCGGCCGAGACGCTCGGCATACCCAGCGGGACCGTGCGTTCCCGTGTGTTCTACGCACTGCGTTCGATGAAGCTCGCGTTGGAGGAGAGGGGGGTCTCGGCATGACCACGCACGAGCAGTACGGACTGGGCGACGAAAGTACTGTGCATGAAACCGTCGGCGCGTATGTTCTCGGCATTCTGGACGATGTCGACGCCTCCGTCTTCGAAGCGCACCTGGCCGAGTGCCGGATCTGCGCGGTCCACCTGGAGGAGTTCTCCGGGATGGAACCGATGCTGGCGATGCTGGCGGACAACCCCAGCCCGTTCGCCGCACAGGGGCCGATGGGGTCGCTCGCCTCCGTCTCCTCGATCAATCCGCAGGCTCCGCCACCCCAGATACCGCTCGCCCAGCTCCCGACACCGTCCGTCTCCGTACGGCCCAGTCCCCAGCTGCTCGACAAGCTGGTCGACGAGGTCGCGGCGAAACGCGCCAAGCGCAAGCGCCGCGGGTTCTATCTCGTCGCGGCGGCGGCCGTGCTGATCATCGGCGGTCCCATCGGGGTCGGGGTCGCCACCCAGGGCGGTGGCGACCAGAGCAACGACTTCGCGGCGCGCTCCACACCTGCGCAGAATTTCGGCCACATGCCCGACAAGGTCGGTGGTACGGACCCCACCACGAAGGTCAGTGGAACCGTCGCCACGGAGTCGAAGGGATTCGGCACCGAGGTCATGCTGGAACTGAAGAACGTCAAGGGCCCGCTGAAGTGCAGCCTGGTCGCCGTCTCCAAGACCGGCGAGCAGGAGGTCACGACGTCCTGGTCCGTCCCCGACTGGGGGTACGGCATCCCGGACAGCCCGAACCCGAAGGGCAGGGAGCCGCTCTACGTCCAGGGAAGCACGTCCATGGACCTCGAAGAGATCGACCACTTCGAAGTGCGTACCTTCGACGGCAAGAAACTGTGGGAAGTCGGCGCCTGACGCCGATGCCTGACATACGTGCCCCCTTCGCGTACGGTTGACGGCTGCCCGACGCACGTCATGAAGGGGGCCTCGGTGGCCGCGCAGGATGCCGCTGTTGAATCCGCTGGACCCGCCGTCGATCCCGGACGCGACACGGGGAACGACTCCGTGCGCGCCCGTGAGATCGGCGTCGAACAGCACCATCTCGACCAGGTGTACCGCCGCCTGGAGGAGAAGATCCACGAGGCGGAGTTCCTGATGAACGACGCCGCCAAACGGGGGCAGGTCGGTACGCCGGGAGCCCTCGCCGAGCGTGATGCCCAGGTCTTCCGGGCCGGGATCCACCTCAACCGGCTCAACAACGAGTTCGAGGACTTCCTCTTCGGCCGGATCGACCTCCTCCGGGGCAAGGACGGCCGGAAGGGCCCGGACGGCGCGTACACCTCGGTCGAGCCGGCCGACGACGCGATCGGGTCCGACCGTACGGCCGCGATCGCCGAGACCCTGCACATCGGCCGGATCGGGGTGCTCGACTCCGACTACTCGCCGCTGGTCATCGACTGGCGCGCGCCCGCCGCGGCGCCGTTCTACCGCTCCACACCGGTCGATCCCGGCCGGGTGGTACGGCGCCGGGTCATCCGCTCCAAGGGCCGCCGGGTCCTCGGGGTCGAGGACGACCTGATGCGCCCCGAGCTGACCGCCTCCCTCGGCGGCGACGCGCTGGCCGTGATCGGGGACGGCGCGCTGATGGCCGCCCTCGGGCAGGCCCGCAGCCACACCATGCGGGACATCGTCTCGTCCATCCAGGCCGAGCAGGACCTGGTGATCCGGGCGCCCGCCGCCTCGGTCACGGAGGTCTCCGGCGGCCCCGGCACCGGCAAGACGGCGGTGGCGCTGCACCGCGCCGCCTACCTGCTCTACCAGGACCGTCGGCGGTACGCGGGCGGCATCCTGGTCGTCTCGCCGACGCCCCTGCTCGTCGCGTACACCGAGGGCGTGCTGCCCTCGCTCGGCGAGGAGGGACAGGTCGCGATCCGCGCGGTCGGCTCGCTGGTGGACGGCGCGGAGGCCACGGCGTACGACGAACCGGCGGTCGCCCGGGTCAAGGGCTCGGCGCGGATGCTGAAGGTGCTGCGCAAGGCCGCCCGGGGAGCGCTGGAAGGCGGTACGGGACCCGCCCCGGCGCCCGGGAGGAACGCCGCGCCCGTGGGAGGCCAGCTCGCGTTCGGTGAACCCGACGCCGACGAGGACGAGGACGATGCCGGACCGGCCGTCGCCGTACGGACCGACCTGCTGCGGGTCGTCGCCTTCGGCCGCCGCCTGGAACTGGAGGCGGCCGAGCTGGGGCGCATCCGGCACTCCGTGCTCGGCGGCACCGCGCCCGTCAACCTGCTCAGACCCCGGGCCCGAAGACTCCTGCTGGACGCCCTCTGGTCGAAGTCCGGCTCCGCGGGGCGCCACACCGACCCCGAGCTGGCGGCCGAGCTGCGCTCGTCCTTCGACGAGGACATCACCTCCGAGGACTCCTTCACCGCCTTCCTCGACGCCTGGTGGCCCGAGCTGACCCCGCGCGGGGTGCTGACCGCGATGGCCGACGAGCGCCGCCTCGGCCGCTGGTCCCGCCGCGTCCTCAACCCGGGCGAGACCCGGCGCCTGGCCCGCTCCCTCAAGCGGCTCGGCCCGGACGGCACGGGCCCGCTCTCCGTGCACGACGTGGCCCTCCTGGACGAGCTGGAGACCCTGCTCGGCGCGCCGCCCCGCAAGCGCAAGCGCCGCGATCTCGACCCGCTGGACCAGCTCACCGGTCTGGAGGAGCTGATGCCGCAGCGTGAGGAGACGCAGCGGGAGCGTGCCGAGCGGCTGGCGGCGGAACGTACGGAGTACGCGCACGTCATCGTCGACGAGGCGCAGGACCTCACGCCCATGCAGTGGCGGATGGTCGGCCGCCGCGGCCGGCACGCCACCTGGACGGTCGTCGGGGACGCCGCGCAGTCGTCCTGGTCGGACCCGGACGAGGCGGCGGAGGCCAGGGACGAGGCGCTCGGCACCCGCCCGCGGCGCCGCTTCACCCTCACCGTCAACTACCGCAACCCGGCCGAGATCGCGGAGCTGGCCGCGAAGGTGCTGGCGCTGGCCATGCCCGGGATGGAGGCGCCCCGCGCGGTGCGCTCCACGGGCGTGCGGCCGCGCTTCGCGGTCGTCTCGGACGGGGACCTGTCCCGCGCCGTACGGGCCGAGGCGCGGGCGCTCCTGGACCGGGTCGACGGCACGGTGGGGGTCGTCGTCGCGATGCACCGGCGCGAGCAGGCGGCGCGCTGGCTGGCCGGGCTCGGCGACCGGGTGGTCGCGCTGGGCAGCCTGGAGGCCAAGGGGCTGGAGTACGACGCGACGGTCGTGGTCTCCCCGGCGGAGATCGCCGACGAGTCCCCGGCCGGCCTGCGGGTCCTGTACGTGGCGCTGACCAGGGCGACACAGCAGCTCACGGTGGTCTCGGCGGCCCGCGACGAGCCGGACGCCGAGGGGATCCCGGACCTGCTCAGGGAGTGACGGCGGCCCTCCTCACGCGTTGACTTCCGGTCAACTCGCGAGGAGGGAATCACTTACCGGGGTGGTTTGTTAGCCTGGTGTTGGCACCGGCCCGATCCAAGCCCCCGGGCCCAACCTTCGTCGCTACGAGCGACCACTTGCCGCGAGGCGAGCATGGCGGGTCGGTGTCATCTTTCACACTTATATGCCATCTTTCACACGCATTTCAGCAGGTCTTCACCGGTGAACGGTGGGGACCTGCTTTTGTTGAATACGCCGCTATTACCTGTTACTGGCAGGTAGGTGCGACCATTCGAAAGCGCCGCCGGGACATGTGTTCCCGCAGCGCGGCAATGCGGCTAGGGAAAGAAGAGGAACTCGGTCATGGCAACGGCGCCCAGCGTCTCGTACTCGATGACGGTCCGGCTGGAGGTGCCCGCGAGCGGTACCGCGGTCTCCCAGCTCACCACGGCCGTGGAGTCCTCCGGTGGCTCGGTGACCGGCCTCGACGTGACCGCTTCCGGCCACGAGAAGCTGCGGATCGATGTCACCATCGCCGCGACCTCCACCGGTCACGCCGAGCAGATCGTGGAGCAGCTGCGCGGCATCGAGGGTGTGACCCTCGGCAAGGTCTCGGACCGTACGTTCCTGATGCACCTCGGCGGCAAGATCGAGATGGCGTCGAAGCACCCCATCCGCAACCGTGACGACCTCTCGATGGTCTACACGCCCGGCGTGGCCCGGGTCTGCATGGCGATCGCGGAGAACCCCGAGGACGCCCGCAGGCTCACCATCAAGCGCAACACCGTCGCGGTCGTGACGGACGGCTCCGCGGTGCTCGGCCTCGGCAACATCGGCCCGATGGCCGCCATGCCGGTGATGGAGGGCAAGGCGGCCCTCTTCAAGCGCTTCGCCGACATCGACGCCTGGCCGCTCTGCCTGGACACCCAGGACACCGACGAGATCGTCGCGATCGTCAAGGCGATCGCCCCCGGCTTCGCGGGCATCAACCTGGAGGACATCTCCGCGCCCCGCTGCTTCGAGATCGAGGCCCGGCTGCGCGAGGCGCTGGACATCCCGGTCTTCCACGACGACCAGCACGGCACCGCGATCGTGGTCCTCGCGGCGCTGACCAACGCGCTGCGCGTGGTCGGCAAGGCCATCGGCGACGTACGGGTCGTCATGTCCGGCGCGGGCGCGGCCGGTACGGCCATCCTCAAGCTGCTCATCGCGGCGGGCGTCAAGCACGCCGTCGTCGCCGACATCCATGGTGTGGTGCACGCGGGCCGCGCCGACCTGGTGGAGGCCGCCCCCGAGTCGGCGCTGCGCTGGATCGCGGACAACACCAACCCCGAGGCCGTCACCGGCACCCTCAAGGAGGCCGTGGCCGGCGCGGACGTCTTCATCGGCGTCTCCGCCCCCAACGTCCTCGACGGCGCGGACGTCGCCGCCATGGCGGACGGCGCGGTCGTCTTCGCGCTGGCCAACCCGGACCCCGAGGTCGACCCGGCGATCGCTCGCGAGACCGCCGCCGTGGTGGCCACGGGCCGCTCCGACTTCCCCAACCAGATCAACAACGTGCTGGTCTTCCCGGGTGTCTTCCGCGGCCTCCTGGACGCCCAGTCCCGTACGGTCAACACGGAGATGATGCTCGCCGCGGCGACCGCCCTCGCGAACGTCGTCACCGAGGACGAGCTCAACCCGAACTACATCGTGCCGTCCGTCTTCAACGACAAGGTGGCGGGCGCGGTCGCGGGCGCGGTGCGGGACGCGGCGGCCAAGTCCGCCGAGGCCGGCGCGGCCCCGTCGGTGTGACCATGCCCACCCCGGGCCGGTCACGGTAGCGGCCACTGCGGTACATCTCACGTCCGCCCGGTGCCCGGCGCGTCGCGATTCGCCGGGCCACGCGGGCCCCTTTAGGGTGACGGACCATGAGCCCCGCAGCTCCGGGGAGGTTTCAGGGCCTCCGACGGGCTCCAGGCGGGGCTCACGGGGCCCCAGGCTTCCCTTGTGGGGCCCCAAGGCTCCAAGGAGTCTCCACAGAGTCGACGGAACGTCACGACGACGAGGCAGTGGCGCTCTTCGTCCGGCTCCTGAGGGTGCCGGATTGGCTTTCCCGCCGCTGGTGGGGGCAGGATGCGTATTCGGGCGCGAGGGTCTGTCAGCAGACCCGGGTCCGGGGACTGTCCGAGGGCCCTGGCAGCATCGGCTTCGATCTCACGCCTCACAGGCAAGAAGAACACGGGAGTACAAACATGAACCGCAGTGAGCTGGTGGCCGCCCTGGCCGACCGCGCCGAGGTGACCCGCAAGGACGCCGACGCTGTGCTGGCCGCTCTCGCCGAGACCGTCGGCGAGGTTGTCGCCAAGGGCGACGAGAAGGTCACCATCCCCGGCTTCCTGACCTTCGAGCGCACCCACCGTGCCGCTCGCACCGCTCGTAACCCGCAGACCGGCGACCCGATCCAGATCCCGGCCGGCTACAGCGTGAAGGTCTCCGCGGGCTCCAAGCTCAAGGAAGCCGCCAAGGGCAAGTAAGCGCCGGCGCCTTTCGTGGGGACCGCCTGACGGCACCTCTCGGAGGCGACACACGGAGGCGACACACGGAGGCGGCTCCCCCGACCGGGGAGCCGCCTCCGCTGTTTGCGCCTCCGCCGTCCCGGGCCGTCCTGCCGCCCAGCCGCCCCGACAGCGCGGCCCTGCCGCCCCGTCGGGCTGCCGGGCTTTCGGGCTGTTGACGGCTACCCTCTGCCGCCCCGTCAGACGGCCGCAGGCGGCGCTTCACACGCCTGTGGCCCCGGTCCGGGGGACCGGGGCCACAGCGGTGCGCGACGGAGCGGTCAGACGAGCGCGCCGCCCGGCAGTTCCACCTTCGCGCCCAGCTCGACCAGCTTCTCCATGAAGTTCTCGTAGCCGCGGTTGATCAGATCGATCCCGTGCACCCGCGACGTGCCCTGCGCCGCCAGCGCCGCGATCAGATACGAGAAGCCGCCCCGCAGGTCGGGGATGACCAGATCGGCGCCCTGGAGCCGGGTGGGCCCCGAGACGACCGCGGAGTGCAGGAAGTTGCGCTGCCCGAAGCGGCAGTCCGAGCCGCCCAGGCACTCCCGGTAGAGCTGGATGTGCGCGCCCATCTGGTTGAGCGCCGAGGTGAACCCGAGCCGTGACTCGTACACCGTCTCGTGGACGATGGAGAGCCCCGACGCCTGCGTCAGCGCCACCACCAGCGGCTGCTGCCAGTCGGTCTGGAAACCGGGGTGCACGTCCGTCTCCAGCGCGATCGCGTTGAGCGAGCCGCCCGGGTGCCAGAAGCGGATGCCCTCGTCGTCGATCTCGAACGCGCCGCCCACCTTGCGGTAGGTGTTGAGGAACGTCATCATCGACCGCTGCTGCGCGCCGCGTACGTAGATGTTGCCCTCGGTGGCCAGCGCCGCCGAAGCCCAGGACGCGGCCTCCAGACGGTCCGGCAGCGCCCGGTGCGTGTAGCCGTCGAGCCGGTCGACACCGGTGATCCGGATCGTCCGGTCGGTGTCCATCGAGATGATCGCGCCCATCTTCTGGAGCACGCAGATCAGGTCCTCGATCTCCGGCTCCACCGCGGCGTTCGACAGCTCCGTGACACCCTCGGCCAGCACGGCCGTCAGCAGCACCTGCTCCGTCGAGCCGACCGACGGGTACGGCAGCCGGATCTTCGTGCCGCGCAGCCGCTGCGGCGCCTCCAGGTACTGCCCGTCGGCCCGCTTCTCGATGGTCGCGCCGAACTGGCGCAGCACGTCGAAGTGGAAGTCGATCGGCCGGCCGCCGATGTCGCAGCCGCCGAGACCCGGGATGAACGCGTGGCCGAGCCGGTGCAGCAGCGGTCCGCAGAAGAGGATCGGGATACGGGAGGAACCGGCGTGCGCGTCGATGTCCGCGACGTTGGCGCTCTCGACATGCGTCGGGTCGAGGATCAGCTCGCCCGGTTCGTCGCCGGGGCGCACGGTCACACCGTGGAGCTGCAGCAGCCCCCGCACCACCCGCACGTCGCGGATGTCGGGCACATTGCGCAGCCGGCTCGGGCCGCTGCCGAGAAGCGCGGCGACCATGGCCTTCGGCACCAGGTTCTTCGCGCCGCGGACCCGGATCTCACCCTCCAGCGGGGTGCCGCCGTGGACAAGCATTACATCGTCAGTGCCGGTCATGAATCTCGCGTTCCGGAGTGGGCGGGCGGGTGGCCAAGGAAAAGGGTACGGGTCCCCACCCCCTGTGCCGTAAGGCCCGGGCGGCGTCGGATACGTAATGGACACGTACGGGAACACCCTTGATACGTACGGTGGAACGTCCCTCGCGCAGGGTCACCGCCCCGGCTCCCGTCCGGCCGTGCGCTCCCGTTGCCGCCGTGCGCCCTGAGCTGCGCGCGGGGCCACTCTGTCGGGCACGCCCCGCGGACGGCGAATATGCGGGATCATGTCTCGCATGACCGAGGTGTCCTCGCTCACAGGGCGGCTGCTTGTCGCGACACCCTCCCTGGCGGACCCGAACTTCGACCGCGCGGTCGTCCTGCTGCTCGATCACGACGACGAGGGCTCGCTCGGCGTCGTCCTCAACAGGCCCACGCCCGTGGGCGTCGGGGACATCCTGGAGCCCTGGGGCGAGCTGGCGGGCGAACCGGGCGTGGTCTTCCAGGGCGGACCCGTCTCGCTGGACTCGGCGCTCGGCCTCGCCGTGATCCCGGGCGACGAGGGCCCGTTGGGGTGGCGCAGGGTGTACGGGGCGATCGGCCTCGTCGACCTGGAGACCCCGCCGGAGCTGCTGGCGCGGGCGCTCGGCTCGCTGCGGATCTTCGCCGGGTACGCGGGCTGGGGCCCCGGCCAGCTGGAGGGGGAGCTGCGCGAAGGCGCGTGGTACGTGGTCGAGTCGGAGCCGGGCGACGTGTCCTCGCCGCGCCCGGAGAGCCTGTGGCGCGCGGTGCTGCGCAGACAGCGGAGCGAACTGGCGATGGTCGCGACGTACCCGGACGACCCGTCGCTCAACTGAGGGCCCGCCCGTCGCCCGGCCGGGGAGGTGGCCGCTCGGGGGTGGCCACTCGGGGGTGGTCGGCCGGGGGTGGTCGGCCGGGACGGTGGCCGCTCGGGGGTGGTGGCCGGAAGGGTTCGCCCGGGGGCCGTGGGCGACATGCGTGCCCGGGGGTGATGGCTTGAACTCGCCGTTCAGCGCTCCGTGCCCGGCGTGTCGGCGCGGTACGTGCCCGTTCGGCTGCGGAGTGCATGGACCCGGCTACTCCGTGATGCCCCCGGCGTGGGTACCCTTGGTCCTCATGAGCACTCTTGAGCCCGATCGCGGGGCAGGTACAAGCACCCTCGTGGAGCCGACACCCCAGGTGTCGCACGGCGACGGCGACCACGAGCGCTTCGCCCACTATGTCCAGAAGGACAAGATCATGGCGAGTGCGCTCGACGGCACTCCCGTGGTCGCGTTGTGCGGAAAGGTCTGGGTACCGGGGCGCGACCCCAAGAAGTACCCGGTCTGTCCCATGTGCAAGGAGATCTACGAGTCCATGGGCCCCGGCGGGGACAAGGACAAGGGGAAGAGCGGCAAGGACAGCGGCAAGAAGTAGCGGCAGGCCTTCCGTCCTGACGGCCCCCGGAGCACGCGCACGGCGTGCTCCGGGGGCCGTACGCGTGCACGGGGCGGCGCACCGGGGTGTTTCCGGGGACCGGGGCGCTCCCGCCGTGGCCGGTTCCGGTCGGTGGGGGACCCGCCTGTGTCGGTGACGGAAACCCGAGTGTGCCGCTGACGGAATCCGCGTGTGCCGGTGGGCGGGTGCGGGGGTACGGGGTGGCTTGCGGGGCGGCTGCGGTCTGGGAGTCGCCGTTCCCGGGTAGGCAAGCCGTCCCGGGGCGTGTGTCCCCGGAACTCGCGATCGCCGTCCGGCGTGGAGGAGCGACTTCATGGACCTGATCCCCGACCCCCTGCGGTCCTGGCCCGGACCGAGGGCCGCCTGCGCCTTCCCGCTGGACGAGGAGACCGCCGTCGAGGCGGGTCCCGGCACGGCGGGCGTCGCGCGCTGGCTCCGTACCACCGTGGGCGCCGCCACCGGGCTGCCGCTCCCCGACGCCGCGACGGGCGACAGCGACGGCTCCGGATCCGGAGCCGGCTCCGGCGACAACGTGATCGTGCTCGGGATCAGCGCGGATCTCGCGCGCGACCTGGGCCCCGAGGGATACCGGCTCACCGTCGGCGCCGACGGTGTCCGGCTCGACGGCGGCAGCGCCGCCGGGGTCTTCTGGGCCGCCCAGACGCTCCGTCAGCTCCTCGGCCCCGACGCCTTCCGCGCGGCGCCCCTGGGGGCTGCGCCGGATCCCGTACGCCACTGGTCCGTACCGATGACGGTCATCGAGGACGCGCCCCGCTTCGGGTGGCGGGGGCTGATGCTCGACGTGTCACGGCACTTCACCCCCAAGGACGACATTCTGCGGTGGCTGGATCTGCTCGCCGCCCACAAGCTGAACGTCTTTCACTTCCACCTCACCGACGACCAGGGCTGGCGCGTCGAGATCAGGAGCCACCCGCGGCTGACCGAGGTCGGGGCCTGGCGGGCGCGCACCAAATGGGGACACCGCGCCTCGGAATTGTGGGAGGAGAAACCGCACGGCGGCTATTACACGCAGGACGACATTCGCGAGATCGTCGCGTACGCCGCCGCGCGGCATATCACCGTCGTCCCCGAGATCGAGATCCCCGGCCATTCGCAGGCCGCCATCGCCGCGTACCCGGAACTCGGCAACACCGACGTCATCGACACGACCTCCCTCACCGTCTGGGACACCTGGGGCGTCAATGACAACGTACTCGCCCCCACCGACAACACCCTCCGGTTCTACGAAGACGTCTTCACCGAGATACTCGCTCTTTTCCCCGCCGTCACCTCGCCGTTCATTCACATCGGCGGCGACGAGTGCCCCAAGGACCAGTGGAAGGCGTCCCCGGCGGCGCAGGCCAGGATCCGCGAACTCGGCCTGGCGGGCGAGGACGAGCTGCAGTCCTGGTTCATCCGCCACTTCGACCGCTGGCTCGCCGCGCGCGGGCGGCGCCTGATCGGCTGGGACGAGATCCTGGAGGGCGGCAGCCTGTCGGCCGGAGACGGAGACGGAGACGGAGACGGCGAGGGCGAGGGCGGAGCCGGGGCGAGTGGGGACGGCGCGGGCGGAGCCGGGGAGGGCAGAGCCGGGGCGGGCCGTCTCGCGCCGGGCGCCGCCGTCTCGTCCTGGCGCGGTTACGCGGGCGGGATCGCCGCCGCGCGCGCCGGACACGACGTCGTCATGTGCCCGGAACAGCACGTGTACCTGGACCACCGTCAGGCGCCCGGCGACGACGAGCCGATGCCCATCGGATACGTCCGCACCCTGGAGGACGTCTACCGCTTCGAGCCCGTGCCCCCGGAGCTCACGGAGGAGGAGGCCGCCCATGTCCTCGGCACCCAGGCCAATGTCTGGACCGAGGTGATGCAGGACCGTTCCCGCGTCGACTACCAGGTCTTTCCGCGCCTGGCCGCCTTCGCCGAGGTCGCCTGGTCGGCGCTGCCCGCCCCCGGCGAACGTGATTTCGCCGACTTCGAGCAGCGCATGGCGGAGCACTACCGGCGCCTCGACGCCCTCGGGGTCGCCTACCGGCCGCCCGGCGGCCCCCTGCCCTGGCAGCGCCGCCCCGGCGTGCCGGGACGCCCGATCGAGGGGCCGCCGCCCCGGATCTGAGCGGCGGGAGACGCGCCCCGGCGGACGGATAAGTCATACAACGACCGCCGAAGAGTGGCATTCGGTACGTGCCGGTGATGCGGGGTGAAAGCGGACCTTCCCCCTGGTCGGGGACGGATGCGTCCTTCGTGGACCCTCGCGTCGCCCGGCCCGGAAGATGTGCCAGAGTTGCCACGTCCGGGCTGTGAGCACGTACGGTACGGCAACACAGGCGGGACACCGGGACACCGGAAAGGGGCAGTGGGGTTGACCACGCACGCACCGCAGACGGCGCAGTTCGTGACGCTGCCGGCCTCGCTCGACGAGGCCGTGGCGGCGCTCACCGAGATGCCTGCCGCCGTGCCCGTCGCAGGTGGCACCGACCTGATGGCGGCCGTCAACAAGGGCCAGTTGCGGCCCGCCGGCCTGGTCGGCCTCGGGCGGATCAGCGAACTGCGCGGCTGGCACTACCAGGACGGCCACGCCCTGCTCGGCGCCGGTCTCACGCACGCGCGCATGGGCAGGCCCGACTTCGCGGCCCTGATCCCCGCGCTCGCCGCGTCCGCGCGCGCCGCCGGGCCGCCCCAGATCCGTAACGCAGGCACGCTCGGCGGGAACATCGCCACCGCCGCGCCGACCGGCGACGCGCTGCCCGTCCTCGCCGCCCTCGAAGCCGACCTGGTGGTCGCGGGACCCGGCGGCGTCCGCCGCGAGATCCCCGTCTCCCACCTCCTGGCGGGGCGCGAGATGCTCGCCCCCGCCGAACTCATCGGCTTCGTCCGCGTACCGCTGCTGCACGCCCCCCAGGTCTTCCTCAAGGCGACGGGACGGACCGGCCCGGGACGCGCCACCGCCTCCGTCGCCGTCGTCCTCGACCCGGCGCGGCGCGGCGTGCGCTGCGCCGTCGGCGCGATCGCCCCGATGCCGCTGCGTCCGCTCGACGCGGAGCGCTGGATCGCCTCGCTGATCGACTGGGACGGGGCGCGCGGGCTCGCGCAGGAGGCGCTCGCCGCCTTCGGCGAGTACGTCGCCGCCGCGTGCATCCCGGACCCGCCGCCGCCCGCCGACGGCGGAGAGGCGCCCGCGCCGTCCGCCGCCGTGGTGCACCTGCGGCGCACCGTCGCCGCGCTGGCCCGACGAGCACTGGGGAGGGCGCTGTCGTGACCACCAACGACCATTCCGGATCCGGCCAGGGCTCCGGCCACGGCCAGGATGCCGCGAACCAGGGCGGCTGGCAGCCGGTCCCGCAGGGCGGCGACTACGACGCCGAGGCGACCGCCTTCGTGCAACTGCCGCCCGAGGACACCCTGGACGCGCCCCTCGCCGCGCCGGGGCACGGCTACGTACCGCCCAGCATCGAGCCACAGGCCCCCGGCGACCCGTCGCGGCCCGATCCCTCCGCGCCCGGCGGCTGGGCCGCCCAGCCCGTGGCAGGGGCGCAGGACGCCGCGTACGGCCAGGGCGGCGACTACGGCCAGGGCGGGTACGGCTACGGCGGCCACGGCGGCTACGGCCCCGGCGGCTACGAACCGCAGGGCACGAGCCACTGGAACTTCAGCGATGTCGTCCAGGAGGCGGGCACGGGCGCGCCCCCCGCCGACGCGCCCGCCGACGGAGCGGCCCCCGCCGAACTCACCGGCCAGTGGACGATCCCGGTCGCCGGGGGTGATCTTCCGGACGAGTCCGGCGAGTTCAGCACGTCGGTCCTGGCCTCCCAGTGGTCCGGCGAGGCCCCGCCCGCGACCCTGCCCGGCGGCGCCGCCGCGCCCTGGGCGCCGGAGCCCGCTGAGGACGTCTCCGTATCCGAAGCCGCCCCGGAGACCGCCCAGGCGCCCCCGCCGGCCCCCGAGCCCGTCCCGGAACCCCTGCCCGAGCCGGAGCCCCTGGCCGTGGCGGTCACCGAGCCGGACCCCGACTTCGCGCCGCTCACCCACAGCAACGACAGCGCCGAACACCCCGCGGGCTCCTACGTCCTGCGCGTCAACGGCGCCGACCGTCCCGTCACCGACGCCTGGATCGGCGAGTCGCTGCTGTACGTACTGCGCGAACGCCTCGGCCTCGCGGGCGCCAAGGACGGCTGCTCCCAGGGCGAGTGCGGCGCCTGCAACGTCCAGGTCGACGGCCGGCTCGTCGCCTCCTGCCTCGTCCCCGCCGCGACCGCCGCCGGATCCGAGGTCCGTACGGTCGAGGGCCTGGCCGTCGACGGCGAACCCTCCGACGTCCAGCGGGCCCTGGCGGCGTGCGGGGCCGTGCAGTGCGGCTTCTGCATCCCCGGCATGGCCATGACCGTCCACGACCTCCTGGAGGGCAACCACGCCCCCACGGAGCTGGAGACCCGCCAGGCCCTCTGCGGCAACCTCTGCCGCTGCTCCGGCTACCGCGGCGTGCTCGACGCGGTCGGCGAGGTCGTCGCCGAACGCCAGGCGAGCGCCGAGGCCGCCGCCGCGGCCTCCGAGGAAGCGCGCGTACCGCACCAGACACCCCCGGGCACCGGCGCCGCCGGTGACCCGCACCTGAACCCGCACCCGCACCCGCACTCGCCCGACGGAGGCATGGCGTGAGCAACGACGCGGCCACCGGGACCACGCTCGACGGTCCCCACCAGGAGCCGCCCGCGCACGGCCTCGGAGCCTCACTCGCGCCCGCCGACGCGCGAGCGAAGACCGAGGGCACCTTCCCGTACGCCGCCGACCTGTGGGCCGAGGGCCTGCTGTGGGCGGCCATCCTGCGCTCACCGCACCCGCATGCCCGCATCGTCTCCGTCGACACGGCCGCCGCCGCCGACATGCCCGGCGTACGGGCCGTCATCACCCACACCGACGTCCCCGGCGACTCCGCGTACGGCAGGAGCGTCGTCGACCGCCCCGTCTTCGCCGCCGACGTCGTACGCCACCACGGCGAGGCCATCGCCGCCGTCGCCGCCGACCACCCCGACACGGCCCGGCTCGCCGCCGCGGCCATCGCCGTCGAGTACGAGGTGCTCGACCCGGTCACCGACCCCGAGAAGGCGTTCGCCGCCGAGCCGCTGCACCCCGACGGCAACCTCATCCGCCACATCCCGCTGCGCTACGGCGACCCCGACATCGCCGGCGAGATCATCGTCGAGGGCCTCTACCGCATCGGCCGCCAGGACCCGGCCCCCATCGGCGCCGAGGCCGGGCTCGCCGTACCGAGACCGGACGGCGGCGTCGAGATCTACACCGCCTCCACCGACCCGCACACCGACCGCGATCTGGCCGCCGCCTGCTTCGGCCTCGACCCCGAACAGGTCAAGGTCGTCGTCACCGGCGTCCCCGGCGCCACCGGCGACCGCGAGGACCCCGGCTTCCAGATCCCGCTGGGACTTCTCGCGCTGCGCACCGGCTGCCCCGTCAAACTCGCCGCCACCCGCGAGGAGTCCTTCCTCGGCCACGCCCACCGCCACCCCACCCTGCTGCGCTACCGCCACCACGCGGACGCCGAGGGCCGCCTCGTCAAGGTCGAGGCCCAGATCCTGCTGGACGCGGGCGCGTACGCCGACGCCTCGTCCGAATCCCTCGCCGCGGCCGTCGCCTTCGCCTGCGGCCCGTACGTCGTCCCGCACGCCTTCATCGAAGGCTGGGCCGTACGCACCAACAACCCGCCCTCCGGCCATGTCCGCGGCGAGGGCGCCATGCAGGTCTGCGCCGCGTACGAGGGCCAGATGGACAAGCTCGCGGCGAAACTCGGCCTCGAACCGGCCGAGTTGCGCATGCGCAACGTCCTCGCCACGGGCGACATCCTCCCCACCGGCCAGACGGTGACCTGCCCGGCCCCGGTGGCCGAACTGCTCACCGCCGTACGGGACTACCCGCTGCCCCCCCTCCCCAAGGACACCCCGGAAGCCGCCTGGCTGCTCCCCGGCGGCCCCGAGGGCGCGGGGGAGCCGGGCGCGGTACGGCGCGGCGTCGGCTACGCGCTGGGCATGGTCCACATGCTCGGCGCGGAGGGCGCGGACGAGGTCTCCACGGCGACCGTGAAGGTCCACGACGGCATCGCCACGGTCATCTGCGCCGCCGTCGAGACCGGCCAGGGCTTCGCCACGCTCGCCCGGCAGATCGTCCAGGAGACCCTGGGCATCGAGGAGGTCCACGTCGCCCCCGTCGACACGGACCAGCCCCCGGCGGGCCCGGCCGCCCACGGCCGGCACACCTGGGTCTCGGGCGGGGCGGTCGAACGGGCCGCCAAGATGGTCCGTACGCAGCTCCTCCAGCCGCTGGCCCACAAGTTCGGCATGTCCACCGAACTGCTCCAGATCACCGACGGCAAGATCACCTCGTACGACGGCGTGCTCTCCACGACCGTCACCGAGGCGATGGACGGCAAGGAACTCTGGGCCACGGCCCAGTGCCGCCCCCACCCCACCGAACCCCTCGACGGCGCCGGCCAGGGCGACGCCTTCGTGGGCATGGCCTTCTGCGCGATCCGCGCGGTGGTGGACGTCGACATCGAACTCGGCTCGATCCGGGTCGTGGAGATGGCACTGGCGCAGGACGTCGGCCGCATCCTCAACCCGGCACAGCTCGCCACACGCATCGAAGCGGGCATCACCCAGGGCATCGGCACCGCCCTGACGGAGAACCTCCGCACGACCCGAGGCCTGATCCGCCGCCCCGACCTCACCGGATACGCCCTCCCGACCTCCCTCGACGCCCCGGACATCCGCATCGTCCGCCTGGTCGAGGAACGCGACGTGGTGGCCCCCTTCGGCGCCAAACCGGCCAGCGCGGCCCCGGTGGTCACCTCCCCGGCAGCGGTGGCCGCGGCGGTACGCGCCGCGACGGGCCGCCCGATCAGCCGCCTCCCGATCCGCCCCCAGGCGGCGGTGGCGGCGGCGCCGGGGGCGTAGGGGGGCGCGGGGCGGGCAGGCCCGCCCCACTTCACCCCACCTCACCCCGCCCTCAACTCGTCGTGGGGTGATCTGCGTTGCAGATGCAAGGGCTGAGGTGTGCGCTGTCAGACGCGCTGGTTAGAGTGGCTTCCGTAGCTGAGTGTGCAACGGGGGACAACGGGGAGGCGCGTCGATGGCGCAGGACGACGGGACGGGACGGCCGGTGTATCCGACGCTGCCCACCCCTGCCGCGAAACCGGACGTGGGCGTCGAATCGGGTGAGTTGACCAAGTTCAAGAACGAGGTCGACGAACTGCTCGTCAGGCTCGACGAGTCGGAAGCCGCGGAGCGGAGGGTCGCGGGCGAACGGATGGTCCAGAGCCACCTGGGCACGCCCGCCCTCCGGGAGAGCGCGTTCCTGTACGGCACGTACATGGTCGTCCACGACCAGCTGGAGGAGCTGTCCCGGATGCTGGCCCTGCAGATCGAGGGCCTGTCGGTCGGCCTCCAGGCGTCCCGCAACGGATACGACGGGATGAACGAGGACATCCGCTCCAGGATGCAGCTCCTCGCCAAGGAAGCCGGCACGGAGTACGGCGACGGCGACCGGGCGCAGCAGAGCGGGGCACCGCAGGGGACGGGCGGCGCGGGCGGCCAGGCGAGGCCTGGATCACAGGACGGCCAGATCTGATGAGTGGGGGAGCTGTGGCAGTGGGGGCGGGACGTGGCTGCTGACGGGGAGAAGGCGGGGCGCAAGGCGCCGGCGCTTGAGCAGACCGATTTCGAGTCGAAGACACATCAAGAGCTGCTCGACATGCTCGACGGCGCGACCAGCGAATCCGCGTCGGAGCTCGCACGGAAGCTGGCCGACGCCGCGAGCACCGTCAACCGGATCGGCATGGGGCTCAAGTCCGTCGTGGCACGGCTGGAATGGGACGGCGAGGGCGGTAACGCGTTCCGCGACTGGGGTCACCAGGCAGCCATAGCCACGCTGGATCTCGGCGCGTACAGCCAGCACGCGTCGTCCTGGCTGGAGGAGGTCGCCACCGCCATCAGCCAGGCGAAGTCAGCCGTCCCGCCGAGGTCTCCGGCGCTGGAGAAGAAGGCCGAGGACTCGCAGGTCGTCGTGCAGGCGGCACGGCACGACGCCGGCGCGGGGGATATTTCGGATGTCCTCGCAGATCTGCGGGGCGCCCAGGACGGGATGGAGTCCCGTCGCCAGGAAGCGGCGCAGCAACTGAGGAAGCTGGCGCAGACGTACGTCTACTCGGCCGAGCAGATCTCGTCCCAGGCGCCGCCGTCGTTCCCGGCACCGCCTGCGCAGTTCATGCCGGAGCCCAATGACGAGTTGAGTGCGGCGAACCGTGTCGGAGGCGATTCGTACGGCTCCGGCGGAGGCGGTTCTTCTTCGGCGGCTTCGTACACGCCCGCGCCGGGGAACGCGTACTCCTCGTCGTCGTCTTCCAGCGGTTCGGTCTCACAGGCAACGGCCGGAGGAGTGACGCCGCCTCCTGTTGTCGTGCCGGAACGGCCGGTCGACATGGGGATCGACAGTGTGGCCACCCTGCCGCAGACGCCCAACCTGCCTTCCGCGCCCCCCGGAGGGACTCCGCCGGGAGGCAGGTCCGAGGGGCTGACGTCGCTTCCGGTCGGCCTGGTGCCGCCCGCGTTCGGCGGGAAGCCCGCAGTGTCAGGTCCCGGCGTGCCCGGTGGACGGAGTGCCGCCGGACCGCGTGGTCCACTGCTGCCCAGCCAGTCTCCTTCCGGCGGTACGGCCGGAGGGCGGCTGCCGCAGCAGAACGGCATCTCGGGGGGCAGACCCGTACCCCAGAACCCGGGCCGCCCGACCGGCGGAATCCCTCGTGGCACGGTCATCGGGGGAGAAACAGGCCAAGCCCGTGGGCAGGCTCAGGGGCGCCTGCCCGGAGGAATGCCTCATGGCGGGGGAGTGGGGGCAGGGAGCGGCCAGGGCGGCATGGCCCCGGGCCGACGGCTTGCTTCGGAGTCCGGTGGTGTCGTCGGGGGAAGACAGGGCCAGCAGGGGAGACCGTTCACCCCGGGTGGCTCCGGGCTGGTCCGTAACGGGCAGTCGGGGCGTGCGGGCGCAATGGGGCCCGGTGCCCGGAGTGCCGCACCTCGTCGGGACCGTGAGGATGCCGAGCGCCCGGACTACCTCGTCGAGGACGAAGAGACCTGGCAGCAGGGTCGTCGGCACATTGTGCCACCGGTCATCGACTAACCCCCCCCACATCGCTCGGCAAGAGGAATCAGATGCGTATCAGCAGCCGCTCAGCATTGAGGAATGCCCGGGTGGTGTCCGTCGCTATGGGGATGCTACTGGTGGGCATCGCCGCAACTCCGGCCCACGCGAAGACTGTTCGGGACGATCAGTGGCATCTGGACGCCATGAAGGCCGATGAGATGTGGAGTACGAGCACGGGCAAGGGTGTCACGGTGGCCGTGCTCGACACCGGTGTTGACAAGAGCCTGCCTGACCTCGCGGGGCAGGTTCTGCCAGGTCTCGATCTGTCAATAGAACAGTCGGGAGATGAGAACACCGATCACGACGGGCATGGCACATCCATGGCCTCCCTGATCGCGGGAACCGGAAAGCGGTCCGGAGGCAAAGGGGCCTTCGGCCTTGCACCTGGCGCGAAGATCCTGCCCATCAGGATGCCCGAGCCTGATGAGGGAACGAACCTCTCGTTCGATGTCGGAATGTATACCGGAGCATTCAGTGAAGGTATTCGGTATGCGGTGGATTCCGGTGCGAAGATCATCAATGTCTCGCTGGGCTCGAAGGTGACGGGCGATAACATAACTGCGGCCGTCAAGTACGCCTTGGAAAAGGGGGCGTTGGTTTTTGCCGCTGTAGGGAATAGCGGTGACGACGGAAACCCGGTCTACTATCCGGCAGCGACTCCGGGCGTTGTGGGCGTGGCGGCCGTTGACAAGAACATCAAGTCGACGGCTGAATCGGAGCGTGGGCCGCAGGTAGACCTTGCGGCGCCTGGCGAAGACATGTTTTCGGCCTGCACTGGCGGGTCGGAGATATGCAACAGCCACGGAACCAGTGACGCGACCGCCCTCGCCTCCGCTTCCGCCGCGCTGATCTGGGCCAAGAACCCGGAGTGGACGAACAACCAGGTTCTTCGCGTCATGCTGAACACAGCCGGAAAGGCGAAGAGCGGAGAAGAGCGCAACGACTTCCTCGGTTACGGCGTCGTCCGCCCTCGAATAGCTCTCAAGACCCCCGGGGACCCCGGTCCGGCCGACGAGTATCCGCTGCCCGATCTCGCGGCGGCGGAGCCTTCCGAGTCGCCGTCTCCTGAGGCGTCCGCGACGTCGGGCAGCGCCAAGGATGACACTGAGCAGCCCGCAGCGGCTGTCGCGTCCGATGGTGGCGGTAACACCGGGCTCTGGATCGGACTCGGGCTCGGTGCCGCCGCTCTGCTCGGGGGTGCCGTCGCCGTTCCCGTGGTCCGGTCCCGGCGCCGTGCCGCCGCGGTGGCGCCGGTAGCGGCCGGTCCGGCCTATGCGCCGTACCCGCAACAGCAGCCGCCTGCGTATCCGCCCGCCTATGCCCCGCCGCAGCCGGGGCAGGGCTACGGTGATCCTCGCAACGCCCCTCCGGGGCCGGGTCTTTGAGTCGTTGGCGGCCTCTTCAGAGGGCTGGAGACGTGGACGGGATCGGTGTCGTCGCGGACCAGAAGTCGGAGTGCACGGAGGGGGCGGGAACCTTCGGTCCTTCGAACGGAGTTCCATTGGCTTCGGTCTTGGGCGGGGCGACCTCCGACTCGGTGAAGCACGGAGTTGCCAGCGAGAAGAAGAACTGACCCTTGGCGCCTACCTTGACACTCATACGGAATTCTTCCGGTGTCCGGGCGAAAATAGCGGGGGTTTCTTTGGACGGGTTCGTGCCGGTGATCTCATATCCCCGCTTCCTCCATAGTCGCTCCAACACGCCGAGCAGGTTGCCCCGTCGCTCCTCGGACACGATGGTGGTTACTGCAGCACGTCGGGTTGCCGCCCCGGTTTTCTTGCCGTCGACGGTGTAGTTGCCGCATCCGCTTTCCGTGGGCGCGTAATGCACCCAATTCAGAGGTGGCTGTACCGATGAGATGGTGTCCAGCATGATCGTGTCAGCCTTCTCGGCCGCCTCCTGCAGGCTGATCTTGCTCACCACGTGCTTTTCCTCCTGCTCGCCCCACGGAGTTCCCGGGATACTGCATCCGGCCACCATCATCGCCAGGATTGCGGCCAGCGAGAAGCGCAGTGTCTTCTTCATCGGTGCTCCTGAATCGTGAGATCGTCCCGGCCCGCGACGATCTTCGCGATGTTGTCGGCCGACTCCGGGTCCTTCTCGGGATTGAAGTAGTTCGAGTGGGCCGGTGTCGGACCCTCTCCGTCGACGAACGGCCTTGGTCCGTCGTCCACCTTGAAACGGGTCGCGCCGAAGTCCGCATGTGCCGGGTCTGCGCCGAACCAAATCTGGCTTTCCTCCTCCGACGAGTTGTAGCCCGCGATGCCGCCGAGGACACCGCCCACCGCGGCACCGGCCAGTCCGCCGAAAGGCCCTCCCACGAGCCCCAGCGACCCTCCGACGGAGCCCCCGCCCACCACGCCGGCTCCGAGGGCGCTCGACTCGTCCTTGGTCGGCATCATGGTCACCGGGTCGTTCTCCGCGGCGCCCACATATACATGGCCCTTGCCGACGCCGAGGTCCTTGGCGGACTCCGCGCCGGTACCGGGGCTGCCGAGGAGCACGATGTCGTCGGCGCCCGGGATGCCGCCGTTCCGCTGTGCCGCCTGCCCTACGGTGAAGGAACCGTATGAGTGGCCGATTGCGGTGATGTGAGGGTCGGCATTCTGATTCGTGGCCGAGATGCCTGCCATGAACTCGTTGTACGCCCTGGCTCCAGCCTTGGCATCGTGGTCGAACATCACGCCCGCGTTGTCGGCCAGTTTTTCGGCGGGAAGCTGTGGTGCGTCGTAGCCGAGCCAGACGATCGCCGCACTCGACTCGTCGTATTCTGCAGCCCCGACGGCAGTGTCACGCGCTCGCTTCACATCGTTCGTCGCGAAACTCTCGTCCAGCGCCGTGCCCAGACCGGGAACGTACGCCGAGACATTCCGCGAAGTGTCCGGGTTGCCGAAGGACACGATCGCTCGGCCGTTTCCCTGGTCGCCGATGCCCAGCAGGTACATCGGCGGAACGCCGTCAGCCGGGTCCGCCCGCAACTGCTGGTCGATCGACTTCAGACCATCCAACTGCGTCTGCGCCTTCTCGCTGTTCTGGCCCTCCAGCTTCCCGATCAGCAACTGGAGGTTGTCGCGGTTGGCCGTGTCCCGGGTCTCCGCCGGGATTCCGTCCAGGCTGCCGATCACGTCCGGGTAGACGGCCAGATACTCCTGCCGCTGTTCCTCCGTGAGCCCGGCCCACCACGCACCGCGCTCCGCAGGAGACTTGTCCTGCGGAATGGCGCCCCTCAGGTAGTCGTCCGCCACGCCACGGACGGCGGCGGCGTCCGCGGCGGCGTCCGTCCATGTCTTCGTGTCGACCGTGAGGCCGGGAGCCGCCTTGAGCTTGGCCAGTGTCTCGCTGAAGCGCCTGTCGGTCTCGCGGGCCTCGTTGACCGCATTCAGGATGCGGTCGGCGATGTCCTGGGCCTTGGCGTGTTTCGGGTTGGGCGGGGTCAGTGGAGGTGCCCCGGACGTGGCGCCCAGTGTGGGGCCGTACGGGGTGCCGACGGGCGAGCCTGTGGTGCTGCCGCCGGGGAGCGGCGTGCCGTCGGCGAGGTTCTCGCCACCGGCCGGGTAACTCACCGAACCGTCCTGATGCACGGTGAACTTGAGGTTGGCCGCCTCCTCCAAGGCGCGCTTCAAGCGTGTCTGTGAGCCGCTCAGTTCGAACGCCAGGCTGTTCAGCGTCGTACGGATCAGGCCGCACTCGGTGTAGAGATACTCGAAGTTCCGGTCGAGCCGCTTCAGCCGGCTCAGTGCCGCGCTCGCCGCCTCGCTCTTCTGGGATTCCGTGAGCGTGTTCGTCATTTCGTTGCTCACCTTGTCGCGCGCGGCGTCGGCCCGGTTGCTCACCTCGGCCCAGCCGTCGGCCGCGTCCTGGAGTTCCGCGTACTTCAGGTCGCGTAACTGCTGCCATGTCAGCACAGCGGTCACTTCGCCTTTCCTTCGGCCGGCCGGTCCAGTCCGGCGAAGGAGGACTTCACCTCCGTGTTGCGTTCCCCCTGGCCTTGAGCCACGAGCCGCAGCTTCGGGGCGAGGGAACCGCACTCGTCCTGAACGGCCTTCAGCCGCTCCTCCCAGGAGGTGAGTACGGATTTCAGCGTGCCTGTGCTTGCCAGACCCTCGGTGCCTGCGGCAGCACCTTCGTGTGCGGAGGTGAGCCGGCTCTTTGCCGATGTGACGCTGATGCGTAACTCCTCGGCGACAGCAGCGGCTCTGGTCCATGGTCCGTCACTGTGCCGTAGGTCCGAATCTCCGCCGGAGTCTCCCGCCGAGACCGAGGCCGGTGACATCCGCGCGTTCGTCGAACTGTCGCTGCTACGGCCTGCCATGTCCAGCAGTTGCTGCCACTGGTCCGAGTACGGACTGGTTGTCATGCTGCGTCTCCCCTGCCCCCGCGTCTCCGCGCCCCGTGTCCGGACAAAGCTATCGGACCGGGTGGACGGGGTACGCGATTGCACACGCCCAGGAGTGTGCGCGGCCCCCGTCGTCTACGGGGCCGCGGGCAGCCCGGGGAAGGCGGTGGACGCCGCCCAGGCCGACAGTTCGCGCTGGGCCGCGGCGCGCAGTTCCGGTGTCGCGGGGCCTTCCGCGACCAGGGCGTAGTGGAGGGTGCCCGCGGTGTCCGCGGCGGGTGGGGCCGTGAGCAGGAGGCGCTGGGCGTTGGCGGTGCCCGGTTCCGTGGCCGCTGCCAGGGCGTGGTCGGCGCTCTGGCCCTGCGCGGTGTAGGCGGGCAGCCCGGTGGCCGTGCCCAGGTCGGAGACGACCGTGCTGGACGCGGGGGTGAAGCCGCTCGGCAGGTGGAGCTGGGTCGGGGCCCGTGTGGCGCCCTCGGAGCGCCACACCAGCACCCCGTACCGGCCCGTGCCCACCAGGCGCGCGGTGTTGGGCATCGTGTCGGGGATCCGGTTCCAGGACAGGGTCGTACCGCCGTCGCGGGAGCGGTCCTCGTACGTGAAGGCGACCGTGCGGCCCGCCACCGCACCCGGGTAGAGCCGGTCGAGCAGCCGGGTGTCCTGGCGCAGCACGGCCTTGCCGGAGGCGTCGAGACCGACGGCGGACATGTCCTCGTCGTTCCACGCGTCGCCCTGGGTGAGGATCTTGTCGGGGTTGCCGTTCATCGCCTCGCGGTGGCGCCCGCTGTAGATGTCCCACTGCCATTGCGTCCCCGAGAGCACCGGCCCCGAACGGGCGGCCCCCGCCCACCAGCTCGCCCCTGGCAGCCGGGAGTCGAGCGCCTGGTACAGCGCCTTGTTCACGCTGGGCGCCTTGTCGGCGGTGGTGCCGTTCAGCGGGTGGCCGAACTCGCTGACGATGCCGGTGGTGCCCAGCGCCGCCGAGCGGTCCCGGACGGTCGTGAAGTCGGTGGAGTACTGGCCGTCGTTCGCCTTCCCCCACATGAAGATGCCGGAGATCGCCTTCTGGTCGTAGAAGTGCGTGTTGAAGACGAAGCGCGCGCCGGCGTTGCCCGCGTCGAGCAGGCCGCCATCATGGCGCGCGAAGTCCAGATTGGCGTTCCAGAACATGTTGGGCTCCACGAAGACCGGCTTGTCGCGCCAGCCCGCCGCGTCCATGCGGGAGCGGAACTTCACGTAGAACGGCCAGAGCACGTCCCGTTCCCAGGCACGGCTGTTCTGGCCCGCCGCGTACTCGCCCGCGAACGGCTCGTTGTACGGGTCGAAGCCGACGATGCCCGCGAACTCGTCCGCGTCCAGGTTCCGCGCGAGGTATGTCATCGTCTGCTGTGCCATGTCGAGGAACGCGGTCTGGACCGGGACGGCGGTGGTCTCGGTGCCCGTACCCGTACCCATGGGGACGGAGAGGACGCGGTTGGTCCAGAAGTCCCGGGTCGCGCTCTTGACCGCCTGGTTCTGGGTGATGTTCTGGCCCCACAGGATGCAGATGCCGCAGGATTCACGCGGGTACCCGCCCGCCTCGACGGCCCACCGGGGCGCGCCGTCACCGGTGTACCAGCTGTCCTTGTCGAAGAGGTACCGGGAGTGGAGATCCTGGTGGAAGTCGGGGAACACTCGAAGCCCCGCGTCGAGGAGCGCCCTGATCTGTTCCGTGGCGCGGCGCAGGTAGGCGGTGTCGATCTTCCCCGGCTCGGGTTCGACGTACGCCCAGGAGAGCAGGAACCGTACGGCGTTCCCTCCGGTCAGCGAGCGCAGGGCCGTGGCGGAGGTACGGGCGTCCGCCACGTCGGCGAAGGGCAGGCCGCCGTTCTCGTCCAGTTTGGTCTCGCCGGAGACGTTGAATCCGCGCAGGACGACCTCGCGGCCGTGCCCGTCGGTGAACCGGCCGCCGTCCACGGCGACCTCGGCGGCGGCCCGGTCGTCGAACCACAGCGCGGCCCGCGTGTTCTCGGCCTGCGTGCTCTGGGACTGAGCGCCCTCCGCCGCCGCGGTGGGCGGGCCGCCGAGTGCGACGCCCGTCAGCAGCGCCAGGACCGCCGCCAGCAGGGCGCCCCCGCGTGCCGTACGAACGGTGCGGCGACGTGTGCTGCGGCCTGTGCTGCGAGGTGTGGTGCGACGTGCCGTGCGCGCTTCCGCCCCCGGGGTCGTCATGGACACAACAGTGGAGCAGCTACTGACGGGTAGTCAATAGCCTCGCCCGGGCGAGGGCCGCGGGTGCCGGACCGGAGCCGCCCCGGGCGGACGGTCAACATATGCTGATCCGCCGGGCGTTGCTCCTGCAACCGCGCCGTATGCCAGCGAGGGAGACCGATGAGCCAGCCGCCGTACCCACCCGCTCCCGACGGCTCGGGGGCTCCGCAGGGCCCGTCGGGTCCGCCTGCGCAGCCGGGGCAGCCGCCGGCCCGGCCCGGTCCCTACTCGGCTCCTCCCCAGCCGCAGGCGCCCCCGCAGGGCGCCCCCGTCCAGGGCAATCCGTACGCGCAGCCGGTCCAGCCGGCCCCGCCCGCCTATGGCGGACCCCAGGGGTACCCGGGCCACCAGGCGGCCCCGCCGCCGTACATACCCCAGTCGCCGCAGTTGCCTCAATCGCCTCATCCGCCCTACTCGCCCCAGCCGTCGCAGCGTCCCGGGGGCCGTCGCAGGGCCGTGCTGCTCGCCGGCGCGGTGGCGGCCGTCGTGCTGCTCGCCGGAGGCGGCATCTGGCTGGCGACGAGCGGGGGTGACGACGAAGGCGACGGCAAGGACGTCGCCGCGAGCGCCGGGCCGTCCGGGACGGCATCGAGCGGGGACTCGGAGGAGCCGGTGGAGGAGCCGGTGGACGAGCCCACCGACGAGACACCGGCGACGTCCGACCCGGAGCCCTCCGACGCCGGGCCCACCGGTACCGGTATCGAGGGGATGTGGCGCTCCAGCTCGGGCAGCGGTGTCCTCGGCGTCCTGAAGGGCGAGGACATCAAGACCCTCCAGCCGGACAGCAAGATCTCGATGGTGTACGTCAAGGGCGGGATGGAGTGCAAGGGCGTGCGCACGGTGCAGGAGGCGGGCAAGAAGTACCGCTTCGCGCTCATCTGCTCCCGCGACGATGTCCGGGTGGAGTCCGAGGACCGCAGCGGTGACCTCACCTTCAGCGACGGCACTCTCAGCGTCGAGTGGACCTCCGGCGGCACCGGCACCGAGACCTTCGACCGGTACGGGGACGCCCCGTAAACGTCCCGTAGGCGTAGGCGTAGGCGTAGGCGTTGGCGGGCAGCGGAACGGGCCGCCCCCGGGTTGCCGGGGACGGCCCGTACGCGTACGAGAACCCGAGGCCGTGGCGGGAATCGAACCCACGTAACTCGATTTGCAGTCGAGCCCCTGAACCACTCGGGCACACGGCCATGCTCCATCTGCTGACGACCGTACGAGGGCGGACGGCGCCGCTCAAGACTTTCCGGCGGCGTGCAATGTGACTGCCACACCGCGTTCACAGTCGTACGACCAAGGGCCCAGCGAAGATCCATCCCGCGACAGGGCTCAACCCCTGATACGCCCCTTACTCTGAAGCAATGACCGCACTGGAACCAGGCGACGCCGACGTCGCCTCCGCCGCCCCCTCCGGCATATCCGGTCCCAGCGCCGCACCGGCCCCGGTCGCCGCCCCCGCCCCCGTTCGGGGGTGGCGCGGCGGCGTGCTCGGGCCGGAGCACCGGGCGCTCAGCATCTCCATCGTCGCCGTCGTGCTGCTGATCGCCTTCGAGGCGACCGCGGTCGGTACGGCGATGCCGGTCGCCGCGCGTGAGCTGGACGGGGTGTCGCTGTACGCCTTCGCCTTCTCCGCGTACTTCACGACCAGCCTGTTCGCGATGGTCCTCTCCGGCCAGTGGTCCGACCGCGACGGGCCGCTCGCGCCGCTCGTCACCGGGGTCGGCGCCTTCGCCACCGGGCTGCTGCTCTCCGGCGCGGCCGGTTCCATGTGGGTGTTCATCCTGGGCCGGGCCGTGCAGGGGCTCGGCGGCGGGCTGGTCATCGTCGCGCTGTACGTGGTCATCAGCCGCGCCTACTCGGAGCGGCTGCGGCCCGCGATGATGGCCGCGATCGCCGCGAGCTGGGTGGTCCCGTCGGTCGTCGGGCCGCTCGCCGCCGGGACCGTCACCGAACACCTGGGCTGGCGCTGGGTCTTCCTCGGCATCCCCGTCCTCGTCGTGCCGCCGCTGGTCCTCGCGGTGCCTGCGGTACGGCGGATGGCGTCGGGGACCGCCGTGCCGCCGGCCGCGTCGTCCGGGAAGGCCGGGGCGTCCGGGAAGGCGGGAGTGTCCGCAACCGAACGGGCGTCCGGGAAGGCCGGGGCGTCCGGGAGCGCGGCCGGCTTCGACCGGCGCCGGATCCGGCTCGCGCTCGGGATCTCGCTGGGCGCGGCGCTCCTCCAGTACGCGGGCCAGGACCTGCGCCTCCTCTCGCTGCTGCCGGCCGCGGCGGGGCTGGCGTTCCTCGTGCCCGCCGTCCTCGGGCTGCTGCCGGGCGGGACCTGGCGGGCGGCGCGCGGGCTGCCGTCGGTGGTGCTGCTGCGCGGGGTCGCCTCCGGGGCCTTCATCGCGGCGGAGAGTTTCGTACCGCTCATGCTGGTCACCCAGCGCGGCCTGTCGCCGACGATGGCCGGGCTCTCGCTCGCGGTCGGCGGCGCGACCTGGGCGCTCGGCTCGTACGTACAGTCCCGGCCTCGCATGGAGCCGTACCGCGGGCGGCTGATGGCGGGCGGCATGGTGCTGGTGGCGCTGGCCATCGCCGCCGCGCCGAGCGTGCTGATCGACGCGGTGCCGGTCTGGGTCGTGGCGGTCGCCTGGGCCTTCGGCTGCCTGGGCATGGGCGCGGTGATCGCCTCCACGAGCGTGCTGCTGCTCCAGCTCTCGGCGCCGGAGGAGGCGGGCTCGAACTCGGCGGCGCTCCAGATCTCCGACGGCCTCTCCAACGTCCTGCTGCTGGCGGCGGGCGGCGCGGCGTTCGCGGCGCTCGGCGGCGGCGCGGTGGGCGCGGTGGGCCACGCCGCGTCGGACGTCACGGCCACGGCATCGCACCCGGCGGCGTTCGCGGCGGTGTTCCTGCCGATGGCGGTGGTGGCGCTGGCGGGCGTGTGGGTGGCTACGCGGGTCGGTGCGGGGGGCCGGGGTGCGGGGCGCTGATTGGTACCACTCTGGCCCCAGGGTGGTGGTACCGTTTTGGTATGGCTATGAACCTGCGTCTCCGTGACGACCAGACCGAGGCCCTGAAGCAGCGTGCCGAGCAGGAGGGGACCAGCATGCACGCCATACTCCTCCAGGCCGTGGACGACTATCTGGCCCGCACCGCGCATGAGGCGATGGTCAGGAAGACCGCCAAGGAGCAGGCCGCCAAGTGGAGCGAGCTCATGGAGCGGCTCAAGTGATCTGTGTCTATCTCTCCGCCGAGGACGTTCTGGCCATCGCGGACCACGCCTGCGACGACATGCAGGTCGTGGTCCGCGATGTCGGGCTCCTGGAGTCGGCCGTGCACCGCCCGTCGGCTGCGATGTTCGGCCAGGAGGCGTATCCGGATGTGATCGAGAAGGCTGCCGCGCTGCTGCAGTCCCTGGCCGTCAACCATCCGCTGTTCGACGGCAACAAGCGGACGGCGTGGCTGTCCTGCGTCACGTTCCTGGCCCTGAACGACGTGCATCTGCGCCCTGACATCGACGCGGCCGAGCGGCTGGTCATCGGGGTGGCCACGGGGCGGATGGACGAGATCAAGGCCATCGCGGACTGCCTGCGGGAGCTGGTCGTCCCGCCGGTGTGACAGGCGTCGCACTCGGTTCGGTCACGGCCTCGTTCGTACGAGGACCGGGTCACCCCGCCGGTAGGGTGGCCCGGTTGTCGTACGTAAGCCCGTGCGCCCGCCGACGTCCACGCGTCCGGCCGGGCGCTCACGTAACCCCACGTCCGAGCGTCCGAACCGGAGACCGTGACTACTACCGCCGCCTCCCATCACCTCTCGCCCGCCTTCCCCGGCCGCGCGCCCTGGGGCACCGCCAACAAGCTGCGTGCCTGGCAGGAGGGCGCCCTCAGCCGATACATAGAGGAGCAGCCCCGTGACTTCCTCGCCGTCGCCACGCCCGGCGCCGGCAAGACGACCTTCGCGCTGACGCTCGCCTCCTGGCTGCTGCACCACCATGTCGTGCAGCAGATCACCGTCGTGGCGCCCACCGAGCACCTCAAGAAGCAGTGGGCCGAGGCCGCCGCGCGGGTGGGGATCAAGCTCGACCCCGAGTACAGCGCGGGACCGGTGAGCAAGGAGTACGACGGCGTCGCCATCACGTACGCGGGCGTCGGGGTCCGGCCCATGCTCCACCGCAACCGGTGCGAGCAGCGCAAGACGCTCGTCATCCTCGACGAGATCCACCACGCGGGCGACTCCAAGTCCTGGGGCGAGGCGTGCCTGGAGGCGTTCGAGCCGGCGACCCGGCGGCTCGCGCTGACCGGCACGCCGTTCCGGTCCGACACCAACCCGATCCCCTTCGTCGCGTACGAGGAGGGCAACGACGGCATCCGCCGCTCCTCCGCCGACTACACGTACGGATACGGGAACGCGCTCGGCGACGGCGTCGTCCGGCCGGTGATATTCCTCAGCTACAGCGGCAACATGCGCTGGCGCACCAAGGCCGGCGACGAGGTCGCCGCGCGCCTCGGCGAGCCGATGACCAAGGACGCGATCTCGCAGGCGTGGCGCACCGCGCTCGACCCGCGCGGCGAGTGGATGCCGAGCGTCCTGCGCGCCGCCGACCGGCGCCTCACCGAGGTCCGCAAGGGCATTCCGGACGCCGGCGGGCTGGTCATCGCGAGCGACCAGGAGGCGGCGCGCGCGTACGCCAAGCTCATCCGCGAGATCACCGGGACGAAGGCGACGCTCGTCCTCTCCGACGACGTCGGCGCGTCGAAGCGGATCGACGACTTCTCGGGGAGCGACGAGCGGTGGATGGTCGCCGTCCGCATGGTGTCGGAGGGCGTCGACGTGCCGCGCCTCGCCGTCGGCGTGTACGCGACGACGATCTCGACCCCGCTCTTCTTCGCGCAGGCCGTGGGCCGTTTCGTACGGTCCCGGCGGCGCGGCGAGACGGCGTCCGTCTTCCTGCCGACCATCCCCACCCTCCTCGGTATCGCCAACGAGATGGAGGTCGAGCGCGACCACGTCCTCGACAAGCCGAAGAAGGAGGGGGAGGAGGACGACCCCTACGCCGAGTCCGAGAAGGAGATGGCGGAGGCCGAGCGCGAGCAGGATGAGGACACCGGCGAGCAGGACATGCTGCCGTGGGAGGCGCTGGAGTCCGACGCCGTCTTCGACCGGGTGCTGTACGACGGCGCCGAGTTCGGCATGCAGGCGCACCCCGGCAGCGAGGAGGAGCAGGACTACCTCGGCATCCCGGGGCTCCTCGAACCCGACCAGGTGCAGCTGCTGCTCCAGAAGCGGCAGGCCCGCCAGATCGCGCACAGCCGCAAGAAGCCGGACTCCGAGGCCGACCTGCTGGAACTGCCCGCGGAGCGGCGCCCCGTCGTCTCCCACAAGGAGCTGCTGGAGCTGCGCAAGAAGCTCAACACCATGGTCGGCGCGTACGTCCACCAGAGCGGCAAGCCGCACGGGGTCGTCCACACGGAGCTGCGCCGGGTGTGCGGCGGTCCGCCGAGCGCGGAGGCCACGGCGGGACAGCTCAGGGAGCGCATCTCCAAGGTGGGGGAGTGGGCCACCCGGATGCGCTGACGGCGCGCGGGGCACCCGCCGGCGAGATGTCGACGCCGTCCGAGGTGTGGACGTCGTAGAGGTATGAGCCAGGTGCCGTGATCGATGTAACGGTTGATGTACAGCGTGGCCGCTGCCCGGGACCCCCGGCAGCGGCCACGCCGCCGTTCCGGGCCCTTTCGGGCGCCCTTTCCGTCCCTCGGTGATCACTCAACGGGTCATATATGGGCACACGACGTCACCATGTGATCGGACATTTGGCGTCAATGCGCGTTGACTCACCACTCATGCCCGGATTCTGGACGAGGGCTTCCGCTGAGCGGTACTGATGGTTAATGTCCCCGCAATGTGAACGCTCCGTGGCAACTCCGCCGCGTAGCGCAGCCGGTGGTGCCATGCCCCGCCGGTGGCCTCTCCGCGCGGCGACGGGACGGGACCCGGCGCCGCGGAAGCTCCAGGGCGGGGAGAGCGCCGTCGTCACTCTTCCCCGAGGCCTCGGCTTCGCCCGACCAGGGGAGACCCCATCCGGACTCGTCCGACTCACACCGAAGGAGAGGGCGTCGTGACCGCGGAGACCTCCCAGACGCTCGACCGGGGACTGCGCGTCCTCAAGCTGCTCGCCGACACCGATCACGGGCTGACCGTCACCGAACTGTCCACCCGGCTCGGCGTCAACCGGACCGTCGTCTACCGGTTGCTCGCCACCCTCGAACAGCACACGCTCGTCCGCCGCGACCTGGGCGGCCGGGCCCGGGTGGGCCTCGGGGTGCTGCGCCTGGGCCGGCAGGTGCACCCGCTGGTGCGGGAGGCCGCGCTGCCCGCGCTGCGCGCGCTCGCCGAGGACATCGGCGCGACGGCGCACCTGACGCTCGTCGACGGCGCGGAGGCGCTGGCGGTCGCCGTCGTGGAGCCGACCTGGACCGACTACCACGTGGCCTACCGGGCCGGATTCCGTCATCCGCTGGACCGGGGCGCGGCCGGCAAGGCGATCCTCGCCGCCCGGCAGGGCGCTCTCACCGAGCCGAGTTGCACCCTCACCAGCGGGGAGCTGGAGGCGGGCGCGAGCGGGGCGGCGGCGGCGCTGATCGGGGTGACCGGGATAGAGGGGAGCGTGGGCGTGGTGATGCTCGCGGACGCCGTACCGGAACGGGTCGGTCCGCGCGTGGTCGACGCGGCCCGCGAGGTGGCCGACGCCCTGCGCTGACCGGTGCGGACGGCCTGCGCTGACCGATGCGGACGGCCTGCGGACGGCCTGCGGACGGCCTGCGGGCGGTCTGCGCTGGCCGGTGTGGACCCCTGGGCGGGGGCGGTGCGGACGGTCGGCCGGGGCGGCGCGGATGCCTGGGCGGGGGCGGTGGTACGCGGCAGATAGATTGAACACCGTGTTCTCTCGCCTCCCGCGGTTCTCTCGCCTTTCGCGCCCCAGCGTCCTCATCGTGTGCGCCCTCCCGGTCGTCGCGCTCTTCGTCGTCGTCGGCGTCGCACCGCTGCCGTACGCCGTGGCGCAGCCCGGGATGACCGCGGACGTCCTCGGCACGAACAAGGACCGGCCGGTCATCACCATCAGCGGCGCGCCCGTACGGAAGACCGAGGGGCAGTTGCGGATGACGACGATCGAGGCGACCGGGCCGTCCACCGACGTCGACTTCGGCGACGTGGTCGAGGGCTGGTTCCGTACGGACCGGGCCGTGCTGCCCCGCGAGGCGGTCTACCCGTCGGGCCAGTCCGACCGGCAGGTCAGGAAGCACAACACCCAGGACATGATCGACTCGCAGAACTCCGCGACGACCGCCGCCCTCGCCCTCCTCGGCGAGGACCCGGCGAAGGTCGATGTCGGCCTCCACCTCGCCGATGTGGGCGGCCCCAGCGCCGGGCTGCTCTTCGCGCTCGGCATCGTCGACAAGCTCGACGGCGACGGAGCGGGCGGCGACCTGACCGGGGGCCGCACCATCGCCGGTACGGGGACGATCACCGGCGACGGCAAGGTCGGCCCGGTCGGCGGGGTGGCCCTGAAGACCCAGGCGGCGGGGCGCGACGGGGCGACCGTCTTCCTCGTACCGAAGGCGGAGTGCACGGACGCGCAGGCCGAGTTGCCGAAGGGGATGCTGCTGGTCCCGGTCACCACGCTGAAGGGCGCGGTGTCGTCGCTCACGGCGCTGGAGCAGGGGCGGACGGACCGGGTCCCGAGCTGCTGACGTCCCCCGCGCCCGCGTCCGCATTCGCGTCCACGTTCCGGGATGTCTCCGGAGCGGGCTTCTCCACGGGGCGTTCCATGGACCGCCAGGCCGGGAAGACCAGCGGGCTCAGCGTCGCCAGCAGATAGACCCCGCCGACAACCAGCAGCGCGCTGCCGAGCCCCGCGCGTTCGACCAGCAGGCCCGCGGCCAGTCCACCGAGCGGCATCGTCAGCTCGACCCCCGCCGTGGTCACGCTGGACACCCGGCTGCGCAGCGCGTCCGGCACCCGCTCGTAGATCACGGTGGTGAGGATCGGGTTGAGCACACCCGCCGCGAAACCGCCCGCGGCCATCGTCACGGCCAGTGGCAGGGTCCCGTCCGTCAGCGCCGCCACCACGAACTTCGGTGCTCCGCAGAGCAGAAAGGCCCCGGCGAAGACCGCGCGGCGCGGGAAGCGCTCCCCGTACGCCCCGTACAGCAGTGCGCCCAGCAGGGCTGCACCGCCGGACACGGCGATGAGCAGCCCGAGATCGGCCGAGCCGCCCAGCTCGTCGCGGGCGTGGACCGGCAGCAGGACCGAACCCCAGCCCTGGTCCAGGCCGTTGGTGATCATCACCATCAGGGTGATGCCCATCAGCAGCCGGGTACGGGCCAGGAAGGCGTACCCCTCGCGGAGTTCGGTGCGGTACGTGGCGAGCGAGACCGGGGCGAGGCGCTGCGGCTCCGCCGAGCGGACTCCGCGCAGCCCGGCGGCGATCAGTGCGGCGGAGGCCGCGAAGGTCACGGCGTCCAGCAGCAGCACCGTCTCCGCGCCCACCACCGCGATCAGTACGCCGGCCAGCGCGGCGCCGATCATCCGCGCGCCGCGCGAGACCGCGTCGTACAGGCTCGCGGCGCGCGGCAGGGTCGTGCCGGCGCGATCGGCGAGATCGGGCAGCAGGACGTAACGGGCGGTGAGCCCCGGGGTGTGGACGAGGCCGCTGAGCGCCATCAGCGCGCAGAGCATCCAGAACTCCAGGGCGCCCGCGTAGTGCAGCAGCGGGATCGCGGCCATGGCGAGACCGCAGACCAGATCGGAGACGACGGAGACCCGCCGCCGCCCGAGCCGGTCGATGACCGGGCCGCCGACGACCGCGGAGATGACGACCGGCAGCGTCGCGCAGAAGGCCACGATCCCGGCGTCGGACGCGCTGCCGGTGGTCTGGAGGACGAACCAGGGCACCCCGATCAGGGTCAGCGAACTACCCGCGATGGAGATGGTGTTGGCGGCGAGCGTGGCGACGAAGGGCCACCGGTCGCCGGGGCGTTCGCCGGAGTGCTCGGGCCCGCTCACGCGAGATGCGTTCTCGTGCGCGCCACCGGGCGGTTGACGAGGCGCAGCCCCAACTCGACCAGCGACCAGCCCAGTCGGGTGCGGAGACTCGCGCGGAGTTCCGTACGGTCCCGACGCGGCCCGGTGGCCTCCCGGAACTCGGCGGCCTCCCGGTGCAGTTCGGCGGCGCGCAGGCGATGAGTGGTGAGATGAATGTCGGCATGCATGGTGGATCCCCCCTGAGTTCTGCTTCGGTCGTCTCAGCCCGTCGAGCCGCGGCGCGGGAAGGAGTGCAGGTGTACGCGGACCTGTGGGGCGTCCTCGGCGGCGGGCCCGATCCGGCGGTAGCGCTCGGCGACCGCGTGCATTTCCTCGTTCATCTCGGTGAGTTGGCGCGGTGTCAGCCGCAGGGTGAAGTTGCTCATGTCCGCGGCCTGCGACCACTCCAGCGGCCAGTCGCCCGAGGTGCCCAGCCAGGTGGTGAGTTCCTGGGTATGGGTGGTGGCCACCTCGTGCAGGTACAAGTCCGCCGCGCCCCGTACCTCGGGATCGGTGTTCGCGTGCAGGTCTTCGGTGAAGCGGACCCCGTCCTGTGCGGCCTTCCACCACCGCTCGCGGCCCTTGCCGCGCGTCGGGTCGTCCTCGACGAAGCCGTACTCGGCGAGCTGGCGCAGGTGATAACTCGTGGCGCCACTCGACTCTTCGAGCCGGGCGGCGAGTTGGGAGGCGGTGGCGGCGCCGTGGTGGCGCAGCGCGTCCAGCAGGCGCATGCGCAGCGGATGGGCCAGGCCACGGAGTGACCGCGCGTCCAGGGTGCGTACGTTCTGCTGCGGCGGCTGCGCCTCTTCGGGCGTCTCGGGTGTGGGTTCAGGCTCGGGCATGGTGTCACCGTAACCATGCAAAGACTCCGTTGCAACGCTTTCTTTGCAACGGAGTCTTTGGATCCTGCTTCCCGCCCGGTCAGTCGTCCCGCGACGCCTGTTCCACCAGCGGGATGATCCGCAGCGGCACCGGGTTCTCCATGACGATCGCGGTGGCGGCCCGCACGATCCCGTCGAAGCCGACCACCAGGTCGATCACCCGCTGGAGATCGGCGTTCGAGCGGGCGACCAGGCGGCAGAGCATGTCCCCCTCGCCGGTGGTGGTGTGCAGTTCGAGCACCTCGGGGACGCTCGCCAGGTGGGCCCGTACGTCCGCGCCCTGCCCCTGCTTGATCTCCAGCGTGGCGAAGGCCGTGACGGGGTAGCCGAGCGCCGCCGGGTCCACGGCCGGGCCGAACCCCCGGATCACCCCGTTCGACTGCAGCCGGTCGAGTCGCGCCTGTACGGTCCCGCGCGCCACGCCGAGCCGTCGTGACGCCTCCAGCACCCCGATCCTGGGCTCCTGGGCCAGCAGCACGATCAGCCTGCCGTCGAGCCGGTCGATACCCACGGTCACTCTCCCTCCTCCAGCATGGTCATCCTGTGCGAATCGTCCCGCCATTCTCGCCATCCGCTGTACAGAATGCCCAGTCAGATTCTGAACTGTTGCGCACCTTGCCGAGCGGCCTGACGCTGGAGTCATGGCTGACACCTCGACGCACAGCACTCTCGGCGCCCCGGGCACCGCCCCCGGCGCAGCCCCCGACACCGCGCGCGAGGCCGATCCCTTCCCGGTCAGGGGAATGGACGCGGTCGTCTTCGCCGTCGGCAACGCCAAGCAGGCCGCGCACTACTACTCCACGGCCTTCGGCATGAAGCTCGTCGCCTACGCGGGCCCGGAGAACGGCAGCCGGGAGACCGCGAGTTACGTTCTGACCAACGGCGCCGCCCGCTTCGTCTTCACGTCCGTCATCAAGCCGTCCACCGACCGGGGCCGCTTCCTCGCCGACCATGTCGCCGAGCACGGCGACGGAGTCGTGGACCTCGCGATCGAGGTCCCGGACGCGCGCGCCGCGTACGCCTACGCCACCGAGCACGGCGCCCACGGCCTCCAGGAGCCGTACGAGCTGAAGGACGCGCACGGCACCGTCGTCCTGGCCGCGATCGCCACGTACGGCAAGACCCGGCACACCCTCGTCGACCGCTCCGGTTACGACGGGCCCTACCTGCCCGGCTTCGGCGCGGCCGACCCGATCGTCGCGCCGCCCGCCAAGCGCACCTTCCAGGCCGTCGACCACTGCGTGGGCAATGTCGAACTCGGCCGGATGAACGAGTGGGTCGGCTTCTACAACAAGGTCATGGGCTTCACGAACATGAAGGAGTTCGTCGGCGACGACATCGCCACCGAGTACTCCGCGCTCATGTCGAAGGTCGTCGCGGACGGCACCCTCAAGGTGAAGTTCCCGATCAACGAGCCCGCGGTCGCCAAGAAGAAGTCGCAGATCGACGAGTATCTGGAGTTCTACGGCGGGGCCGGCGTCCAGCACATCGCGCTCGCCACGAACGACATCGTCGCCTCCGTACGGGCCATGCGGGCCGCCGGGGTGCAGTTCCTGGACACCCCCGACTCGTACTACGACACCCTCGGCGAGTGGGCGGGGGAGACCCGGGTGCCCGTCGACACCCTGCGCGAGCTGAAGATCCTGGTCGACCGCGACGAGGACGGCTATCTGCTCCAGATCTTCACCAAGCCGGTCCAGGACCGGCCGACCGTCTTCTTCGAGATGATCGAGCGGCACGGCTCGATGGGCTTCGGGAAGGGCAACTTCAAGGCGCTCTTCGAGGCGATCGAGCGCGAGCAGGAGAAGCGCGGCAACCTCTGACGGCGGAGGAGGGGGCTCCCGCGCCCCTTCCCGCCGTACGTGGGTGGGCGGGGCCCGGTCTTCCCGGCCCGGCCGGGCCCCGCTCACCTGTGCCGGGCCGCAGCGCGCTCACCCGTGGGCGGCGGCGCTCCGTGCCTCGGCGGCGAGGGCCCGGACGCGGTCCGGTGGCAGCGCGGCGGGATGCCGTACGGGGGCGGGCGCGCCCCGGCAGGTGCCGCACTCCCCGTCGCTCAGCGCTTCCGGCCGTCCCGGTGCCCGGCAGGTGCCGCACTCCACCATGACCGCCGCCACCCGGCCCGGGGCCACCGGCATGTCCGCCGGCAGCTTGGCCACGAGCCGGGATCGTACGAACCCGGCCGGATAATGGACCGGTACGGGCAGCCCGTCGGTGAGGGCCCGCAGTACATCCTCCTCACCGGCCCCGCGTGCGAACCACTCGGCGGCCAGCGCTTCCAGAGCCTCGCAGTCGGCGGCGGACAACGACAGGGCGGAACACCGCCGCCCGACCGAGGCAAGCAGGAGATACCCCCGCGACCGCCCCACCCGTGCACCGGGCGCCTCGACCGGGGCGGGTGGGTGAGTCCGGACCGGGGCGGGGGCGTGAGCCGAGGCGGGGCCCGAAACCGGCGCCTGCCCCGGCGCCGGGTCCGGTGCCGTGACGGCCGTCGCCCCCGTACCCGACTCGCCCGCATCGACAGGCGAGCCCCAGGCGTCATCACTCCGGGCGGTACGCGAGAACCACGTACGGGTGACCCATCGCCCGCCACCCGCTCCCACCAGAAACTCACGTCGCCGCAACAAATGCCCGGCCTGCTCAAGGAAGTTCAGGGCCGTCCGTAAGGCGCACTGCCCGTACTCCATCACCTTGGCCAGCGCTTTCACCGAAATATCGGCCCCGTCGGGCAACCGGTCGATGAGCCCGGCGATGGCCGCCTCACGCCCCGGCAGGAGCGCGAAGTCATCGGCGGAGGAGCCCGGTTGACGGGCAACCGAACGCTTGCCGTACCCGGCACTGGCCATCGGATGGGAAGCGGCGTGCACGCGCGGCGGCGCAACACTAAACTGCGGAGCAGCCATAAAGATCAAGCCCTTGATCTAGCTGGTGAGGTCTCCGTCAGGTGCTCTAACACCAGGCGGAGGCCGTTTTCCGTTCAGGGGCACGCTAGACGGATCTCACCCTGCGTGGCAACCCGGTCGCGAAAAGTCAACCTCCAAGGTAGGGAGGGTGGGTGGGAAACAAGAACCAACCACTCCTCACAAGCACGGCTCGACCCCCGAAGCTCAAGCCCCGAGCCGCCCGGAACTGCACCGCCTCGAAGCTGATGTCCCAGGTCGGCCTGCGGGTGAGCGAGGCGTTGTTCGGGACGGACGCGGCCGGTGCCGTCGTCCAGTAGGTTCTGCGGATGCGGCAATTCGCGGACATCGAAGACCTGTCGGGGCTCGTGCGTGACGCACTCGGATCGGGGTGCCGCGTCGTCGCCGTGGATCGGTTGCGCGGGGGGAGCAAGAAGGGGGTGTACCGGGTCCGCCTTGATGGAACCCGCACAGCGAGTGTGATCGTCTATAGCTGGGCCGAAGTTGAGAACTTCTGGCCAGGCGTGCACGAGGCCGATCCGACTGACCCGTTCGCGCCCGCCTCCGGGCTGGTCCCGTTCCTGACCGCGCAGCGGAGCCTGGACAGTCTCGGGGCACGGGTTCCGCAGGTACTCCTGGTGGATGACAGCCGGCGCCGCTGTCCGGCGGACGTCGCCGTGGTCGAGGACGTCTCCGGCGGCACGCTCGAAGCCCTCTTCGAAACCGATCCCACGCGCGCCGCGAGAACCCTGGGCGATCTCGCCGAGATCCTTGAGGTGATGCACCGACACCGGGGGCGGCATTACGGCAGGGTGGACTTGCTGGAGCGGGGCGGCCCCGTGCCTGAGGTCTCGTGCGAGCGGCGGGTTCACGACCGCGCCCTGCGGGACCTTGAGGAGGCGGCGGGGCGTGACCGCCGCATCGCGGCAGCCTGCGCCGCATTGCGTGACCGTCTGCAGGAACTGGCCGATCGGGTGAGCCCTCGTACCGAATACGGGCTGATCCACGGTGAACTCGGACCCGACCACGTCCTGGTCGACGCCGAGGGGCAGCCCGTCCTGATCGACATCGAGGGCCTGATGTACTTCGACGTGGAGTGGGAGCACGTCTTCCTTCAACTCCGCTTCAGCGAGCGGTACACCGCACTGGCCAGGCCCGCTCTCGATCCGCAGCGGCTCGACCTCTACATGCTCGCAATGCGCCTGTCGCTGGTGGCGGGACCACTGCGTCTCCTCGACGGGGACTTCCCCGATCGGGCGTTCATGCAGGAGATCGCCGAGCACAATGCGAAAGAGGCGCTGGCGCTCCTTCCGTCGGTGTAGCCCCGGGATGCGTAGGACCGAGCGGAGCACTCGTCCACTCCTCGACACGATCAGTTCGGACGGGGCGGCGGGGAGGTTGACGCCGGCAGTGGGGAGTTACTTGACCATCGACAGGCTTGCTTGCGCCTGCCTGCGGTGGGCTTGCGCGTGACGTTGCGGCGCGTTGTTCGCCGAGTGCGCGGGAGAGTTGCTCGCGAAGTTGCTGGTTCTCCTCGGTGAGCCGCCGGATGCGGGCGTCGGCGGCTTCGAGCCGCCGCAGCAACGAAGCATCGGAGCTGCGTTGACGTGCGGGAATGGGGGATGCGGGGTCTCGGCGGTGGGCTGCCCGGACTCAGGCCGATTCGCATCCCGTCGCGAATTCGCATCCGATGCACTTGGCGGCGCTTGGAACATCGGTACATCGGTACAGCGGTTATCGGTGAGAACGATTATGGTCGGCCGGCACAGTGATCTACTTCGCTGCCGAGGTTCGGCCGGCAGTCGGCGCCCTGCGCCCGATGCGCGACCCGGATGCGCCGGAGCTGGACGAGGACGACGACGGCCACGAGGGCTGAGCCGATGCTGACGACCCGCGCCTCAGTACACCGGGGCGGGGCACTGCGTCGGGCCGCCTGTCGCCGTACGCGCAACTGCGGGTCACGCGTTCGGTTCGGCGCCGGTCATCAGGGCGAGCAAGCTGTGGGGCGCCCGGTCGTCGATCATGATCGTGTAGAAGTCGTCGTCGTCCGCTTCCACGGCGGCGGCGCGGGCGAACATGGCCTGTTCGTACGAGGCGAGCGCGGTCTCCGTATCGCCGGGGTGCGCGGCGAGGGCTCGGCCGAGTTCGGCGCCGTCCTGCATGGCCAGGTTGGCGCCTTCGCCGTTCGGGGCCCGGAGGTGGGCGGCGTCGCCGAGCAGGGTCACCCCGGGCACGCGGTCCCAGCGGTGCCCGGCCGGCAGGGTGAAGACGGGGCGCAGGGCCGGTGGGGTGTCGCTGTCGGTGATCAGGGCGGTGAGTGCGGGAGCCCACCCGTCGAACTCCCGCGCAACCCGTGCGGTGAGGGCTGCGGCATCGGTGGTGTCGAGGTCGGTGAACCAGTCCTGGGGCTTCTTCAACTGCGCGTAGGTGTGCAGGGTTCCGCCGCCTTCGCGGTGGGCCAGCAGTCCCCTGCCCGGCGCGAGCGCGAACAGTGAGCCGCCTCCGACCGCCTCCGCGGAAGCGCCGTGGCGGGTGTCCGCGTCGAGGAGAAACGTCTCCACGCTGCAAACGCCGAAGTACTCCGGGGCGGCCTTCGAGAGCAGCGGTCGTACGCGCGACCAGGCTCCGTCGGCGCCGATGAGCAGGCCCGTGACGGCGGTGGTGCCGTCGGCGAAGTCAACCTGGTGGCGGCCGTCGCCGAGGGCCCGCACGGCGGTGACCTTGCGGCCCCAGCGGACGGTGCCGGCGGGCAGCGAGTCGAGGAGCATCTGCCGAATTTCGCCGCGCGGTGCCTCCGGGCGTAAGCCGGTTCCGTCGTCGGGCAGGTCGAGCAGCACGTTCCCCGCCTGGTCCATGATCCGGTACGCCTCGCGGCCCGGGAGGATCAGCTGGTGGAACTCCTCGGTCAGACCGGCCGCTTCCAGGGCGGCCTGCCCGCTGTGGGGGTGCAGGTCGAGCAGGCCGCCCTGGCGGCGCGTGTCCGGCGCGGGTTCCGCTTCGTAGACCGTGGCCGGGATGCCGTGCACGTGCAGTACACGGGCCAGCGTCGGGCCGCCCAGACCTGCTCCGATGATCGTGACAGGTGTCGTCATGGTGTCCTCCGTAGGCCCTTGCGGGGTGCCGTGACGTCGTCATTGGATCGTCACTCCAATCACGCTAGCATGAAGTTGGATCGGCGCTCCATTCGTGCGATGCTGGGGGCATGGTGAAGAGATCGGCGAAGGGATCGGCGCGGGCTCCGCGGCGGACGGAGAGCCTGTCGAGGGAGGTGATCATCCGGACCGCGATCGAGATGCTGGACGGCGGTGGGGAGAAGGCGCTGACGCTGCGTGCGCTCACCGTGCGCCTGAGCACCGGCTACGGGGCGATCTACCATCACGTCGCGGACAAGAGCGATCTGCTCGCGACGGCCGCCGACGAGGTCATCACCGGCGTGATGTCCGGCGTGGTCGCCGACGCGGATCCGCGCACCGCTCTGCGTGTCCTCGCCCTCGGCCTGTTCGACGCGATCGACGCGCACCCCTGGGTCGGTGCGGAATTCTCCCGCCAGCCGTGGCGGCCCGCGCTGCTGGACTTCTACGAGGGCGTCGGCCGCCTGCTGGACGCCCTCGGTGTGCCGGAGGAAGCGCGGTTCGACGCGGCCGGCACGCTCGTGAACTACGTCCTCGGGGTCGCCGCGCAGAACGCCGCGAACGCACGGCTCCGCGCGGGCAGCGACACGGACCGGGAGACCTTCCTGGAGAACGCGGCCACGCAGTGGGCGCAGATCGACCCGGGCCGCTACCCGTTCGTGCACGCGGCGGCGACTCACTTGGGCGAGCACGACGATCGAGAGCAGTTCCTCGCCGGGGTGGACATCTTTCTCGCCGGCATTTCAACCCTGTGCCAGCCGCGGAGATCTCGTCCACGACGATGACCGAGACGGAGCTCAGCGGCACCGGGAGTTTCGATGCGGTCGGCTTCGCGCTGGGCCTGCGGGTGCGTGACGTCGTCCATCACCCCGACCGCGAGCGGGACGGAGAACGCGCCGTGTGGTTCTACGCGCATACAGATGGTGGGTGGAGCACGACCGTCCGGGCGTCACCCGGTTCGGGCTGACGGTGGGCGGTGACGGCGAGCGGACGTGGCTCGACTCGCCGGAGCATTCCGTACGTCAGTGAACCGACGTAACCGAGCCGACGTAACCGGCGTAACCGACGTAAGTGAGGGGACCCGACGTGGATGACCTGCCCGACGGCCACTTCAGACATCTGCTCCTGCCCTGCACCGATCCAAGGGCAAAGGGCTTTGCGGCGAGCTTCTGCCAGGGGTTCGCCGACGCGATCGTCGCACGGGTCGGTGCCGAGTCCTGATGTTCAACCTCGTATTCGCAGGCATGGTCTTGGCCATCCCGGCAGGGCTGCTGATGCTGCGTCGTGGCGTGAAGCAGCCTTCCCCCCGGCACAAGCAACCTGTCGCCCTTCTTGGTGCCGCCCTGATCGCCGGAAGCCTCACGGCCATGGTGTGGGGTTTTGGTCTTATCTCGGGCGGCCTGGACATTCGGGAGACCTGTGAACTCGCCCATCACACCACCTACGACCAGGCGTGGCGGGACCGTACGGGTGCGGACGGCACGTCGTACTTCCCAGTAGCCAATGCGTGCAACGAACACGTCAGCCTCGTGCCCGCGTGGGTGAACCCCACGATCGTCGTTCTCGCGGTCGTCACCGTCAGCGCCCTTGCCCTTGCCCTCTTCCGGATCGCTTGCGCGATTCGACACGGAAAGGAACTGGTCTCCTCGTGAGCGGTACAACCAGCCGTAGACGTTTGCTCGGAGTCGGCGCAGCTACCGCTGCCGGTCTCGCTCTCACCATCGCCGGGAGTTCCGCGCAGGCGACGGCCCAGCCGAAGCCACTGTCGAAGGCCAAGTAGTCGAAGCTGCCGGAAGTCACGGAATGGTCCGGGCGGAAGTCCGCAAACGGCTGGGCCATTCTGGCCGAGGCCACCAAGTACCGGCTCCAAGGCGCACCGAGGCTCACCGTGGAGGCCAACGCGAGCCCCAGGACCAGGCGCCGCACACACGGGAGCGGGGTCCGGTCTCCTCGACCGGGCCCCGCTCCGCTCCCGTACGTATGCCGCGTGTGCCGCTGACCTCCGACCCTCAGGAGGGCGACGGCGTCACCGGAGGAGTCACCGGCCGCGTCATCGGCGGGGTCGCCGTCGGCGTTGCGGTCGGCTGCGGTGCCGGTGACTTCGGGCGTACGACCTCGGGCGGCTGCGGTGTCGAGCCCGCGCCCTCGATGTCCTGCGGGCCGCCCTCCACCGGCTCCCCGAGCGACTCCAGCGCGTCCAGCGCCCGCGGCGCCAGCAGCGGCGAGAAGTACGGGTTGATCCGCAGCGCCTCGTCGAGGTGGCGGCGGGCCGGGCCGTCCATCTCCAGCGACCGCTCGATCTCGCCCCGGTGGTACGAGAACAGCGCGCTCCGCCGCCCCTGCTCCGTCGCCTTCTTCGCGTACTTCAGCGCCTCCTCGCCCCGGCCCGCCCGGTACAGCGCCCACCCCAGCGCGTCCGCGACCTCCATGCTCCGGTGGTGGCGCGCCCACTCCGAGCGCAGCCGGGCCACCGCGGCCGCCGGGTCGCCGTGATCGGCCTCGAAGCGGGCGAGGACCAGCTCCTCGTTGACCCCGTGGCCCTGCGCCCGCGCGGCCCGCGCGCGCAGCGTCGCGTACTGCGTGCGGGCGTCGCCGTCCAGGCCGTTCGCGTCGTACAGCTCGCCCAGCTCCAGCGCGTACTCCGGGCGCGGCAGCTTCGCCAGCGCCGCCTGGTAGGCGCGGTACGCCTCGTCCGTCCTGCTCAGCGCGGCCAGCACGCGCGCCCGGCCGGCCAGCGCCGCGGGGTGGTCGCGCGCCGCGGCGAGCGCCGCGTCGTAGAGGCCCATCGCCTCGGTCGGCTCGCCGCGCTCCCAGGCCAGCTCGCCCAGCGTGTACAGCGCCTCCGCCTTCTGCGTGGGGGAGTCCGCGCGGGCCGAGGCCTCGGCCGCCTTCGCCTCCGCGTCCTCGCGCCAGCCGCGGTCGCGGTAGACCGACACCGAGCGCGCCAGTACGGCGGGGGTGCCGGGGCGCAGCTCCTTCAGCTTGTCGAGCGCCTTGCCCGCCGCCGCGTAGTCACCCAGACCGGTGTACGCGTCGATCAGCACCGGATACGCCGTCCACGCCCCGGGCTTCCGGGCGCGGAGCGTCTCGCCCCACTTCTTGGCGGTGGTGAAGTCGTGGCGGGCGTTGGCGAGTGAGCCGAGACCGGCCAGCGCCCGGGTGCGGGCGGGCGCGCCGATCCCGCCCTGTTTGTTGTCGTCCGCCCCGTCCCCGTCCCCGTCCCCGTCGTCCGTACCGTCGCCGTCCCCTTCCTCGGCGGCGCGGGCCCCGTGGTCCTCCGGCCCCGCCGCCCCCACCGGCTGCCCCTTCAGCGAGCGCTGGAGCGCCTGGTCGGCCTTGGAGAAGTACGTCGAGTCGCCCCGCTGCTCCCCGCGCTCCACATACGCCGCGCCCAGCACCGCCCACGCCGTGCTGTCCTCCGGATGCGTACGCAGCCACTTCTCGCGGTCCAGGATGAGCGCGTCGAGGTCGGGCAGCGAGGCGGGCGCGCCCGCGCTCACCGCCGCCAGCGCCCGCTCGACCGGGGTCGCCGGCCGCGACCCCTCACCCCTGTCGGGTACGAACAGCAGCACGCCCCCGACCAGCGCCGCACCCACCCCGGCCGCCAGCGCCGCCCTTCTGACCTGCCTAACCTGCTCCTTCTTCATGGCGTTCATGCCGATTACTGTGCGTCAATATGAAGAGCACACACGGTCTTGAGTTGTGGATTGCACACGGGTTCACACCGATGGCCCCGGGTGCGAGCCTGAGGGCATGGACGATCTCCTCGTACGGCTCCGGACCGGCCTTCCCGCCGATGCCCTGATCACCGATCCCGACATCACGGTCTCCTACGCCAACGACATGGCCAGCTTCTGCCCGGCCGGAACGCCCGCCGTCGTGGTGCTGCCGCGCACCGTCGAACAGGTCCAGCACGTCATGCGCACGGCCACCGCGCTCCGTGTCCCCGTCGTCCCGCAAGGGGCCCGTACGGGGCTGTCGGGCGCCGCCAACGCCTCGGACGGGTGCATCGTCCTCTCCCTGATCAAAATGGACCGGATCCTGGAGATCAACCCGGTCGACCGGATCGCCGTCGTCGAGCCGGGCGTCATCAACGCCACGCTCTCCCGCGCCGTCGCCGAGGTGGGCCTCGCCTACCCGCCCGACCCGTCGAGCTGGGAGATGTGCACCATCGGCGGGAACATCGGCACCGCCTCCGGCGGGCTGTGCTGCGTCAAGTACGGGGTGACGGCGGAGTACGTCCTCGGCCTCGACGTCGTCCTCGCCGACGGCCGGCTCCTCACCACCGGACGCCGCACCGCCAAGGGCGTCGCCGGGTACGACCTGACCCGTCTCTTCGTCGGCTCCGAGGGCAGCCTCGGCATCGTCGTCAAGGCCGTCCTCGCGCTGAAGCCCGAACCGCCCCAGCAGCTCGCCCTGGCCGCCGAGTTCGGCTCGGCCGCCGCCGCGTGCGACGCCGTCTGCCGGATCATGGAGGGCGGGCACACCCCCTCGCTGCTGGAGATCATGGACCGTACGACCGTCCGCGCCGTCAACGCGATGGCCGGCATGGGCCTCCCCGAATCCACCGAGGCGCTGCTGCTCGCCGCCTTCGACACCCCGGACCCGGCCGCCGACCTCGCCGCGGTCGGCGCGCTGTGCGCGGCGGCGGGCGCCACGGAGGTGGTCCCCGCCGAGAACGCCGCCGAGTCGGAGCTGCTGCTCCAGGCCCGCCGCCTCGCGCTCCCCGCGCTGGAGGCCGTCAGGACGGCCACGATGATCGACGACGTCTGCGTACCGCGCTCACGGCTCGCCGCGCTGATCGACGGCACGGCCGCCATCGCGGAGAAGTACGACCTGACCATCGGCGTCTGCGCCCACGCGGGCGACGGCAACACGCACCCCGTCGTCTGCTTCGACCAGGCGGACCCGGACGAGTCCCGGCGGGCCCGGGAGTCCTTCGACGAGATCATGGGGCTCGGCCTGGAGCTGGGCGGCACGATCACGGGTGAGCACGGCGTCGGCGTGCTGAAGAAGGAGTGGCTGTCGCGCGAGCTGGGACCGGTGGGGCTGGAGTTGCAGCGCGGGATCAAGCAGACTTTCGACCCGCTGGGCTTGCTCAACCCGGGCAAGCTGTTCTGAGGCCGAGGATGCGGCCGTACGGGTGAGGTACGTGTGAGCAAGCTGACCGAGTACGACACGACGGCCGGCAGGGAAGGCCTGGGCGACCGGCGCTCCGTGCACCGGGTGTACCGCAGGCTGCCCTGGATCCAGGTCCTGCTCGTCCCCGCGGTCATGGTCTCCGTGGTCGCCTACCTCACCCTCAAGTCCCCCTTCCTGTACGTCCCCGTGGTGGCCGGCCTCCTCTACGCGGGCTTCGCCGGCCTGCGCCGCATCCCGCCCGCCGAGGGCGTGCGCCTGGCCGTCGTCTACGAGGGCGGCGTGCTGCTCGCGACCCCGCGCGCCGCCCCGGTCACGTACGCCTGGCAGGACATCGACGCCACCGGCCACGACCTGGGCGGCAGCGAGATCGACTTCCGCCCCGGCGGCTTCGGCACCACGGAACAGGCGCCGGCCACCACGATCTGGCCCCGTGCCGGGCAGCCGGTCGTCCTCACCCACGTCGTACGGCAGCACAAGCTGGCCGAGGCCCTGGAGGCGGGCATACGCCCCCGGCTGCTCGACCGGCTGCGCGCGGCCCTGGACACCGACGGCACGGTCCGCCTCGGCGACCTGGACGTCACCGACGAGGGCATCACCCTGCGGAGCGGCCTGCCGGGCGGGACCGCCGCGTCGGCCGGGCCGGCCGGGATCGACTGGTCGGAGCTGACGGAGACGCGGACGTCCGGCCCGTCCGTGCTCCGCGTGCTGACCAGCACCGGGCGGTGCGACGTGCCCGTACGGAACGCGGCGGTCGTCCGCGAGTTCATCGAGGAGACCCGCGAACTGAACGTCTGACCGGGCGTTCACGCATCGTCCCCGAACTCGTCCGACGGCCACGGGTCCCGGGTGTTCACGTGTCGTCCGCGGACCCGTCCGACGGCCACGGGTCCCGCAGCCACAACTCGTCGGCCGCGGCCGGGGCGAGCAGCGCGGTCAGCGCGCCGTCGAGCCCGAGCCGCCCGGCCTCCGTACCGGGCGGCACCACCCGCAGCGTCCGCTCCACCCACGCCGCCAGCGCCGCCGACGGCCCCTCCAGCAGGGCGTCCCCGTCGGGCGACGAGAGCGCGAGACACAGCACCTGACGCCCCTCGACCTTCGTCGGCCAGATCCTGACATCCCCGTGCCCGCACGGCCGGAAGACCCCCTCCACCAGCAGCTCCCGGGCGAAGGTCCAGTGCACGGGGGCGTCCGAGCCGATGTGGAAGGCGATGTGCACGGCGTACGGATCGTCCGTCCGGTACGTCAGCCGGGCCGGTACGGGGATGCTGTGCTCGGGCGACAGCACCAGATTCAGTTCCAGCTCGCGTTCGACCACAGAGTGCATGGCGGGCACTTCCTTTCCTGGCAAGGGGCCCAGTTGCGGGGCCTTACCGGGAGAGAGGCGCCACGTCTTGGTTTATGACGCGACTTTCGACAACAACTTTGTACGGGGGATCTCCTTCCCGGCGGTGCATCGCCGTCAGCTTCCGGGCCGTCCGTCCTTACCCGTCCGGGTGGTGGACGACCTGGGGGCGCGGTTCGCGTCTTCTGCCGGGTGGTCGCGTGCTTCCGTTCGAACCGATGTGCTGAATTCGTGCAGGTCGGCGTACAGATCCCACCCCGCAGCTTTACGCTGCGGAGCAGCACTGCCGGGCGGCTGCCCGAACGCGGTCGTTTCTGGTGGCCACCATCTTCCGGGTCCCCAGTTCTTCGTTAATGTCTTCCTGGACGCGCGGGAGTACGAACCCGGCCGCCGATCCGGCGCCGGGCGGCCCTGTCAGGTCAAATCACGGTGTGAGCGAACGGAGTTGGGGTCAGTGGCTACTCCTCCTGGTGACGGCGGGAACGTACCCCGGGAAGGCTTCTACCCGGACCCTTCCATTCCTGGATATGTCCGGTACTGGAACGGTGCCGCCTGGGTGCCCGGCACCTCGCGGCCCGCGCCCCGGGAGGGTGAGGGCGCGCCCGCCGCGCTGCCCGCCGCCGCGCTGCCCGCCGCCGCGCCGCCCGCCGTCGACGAGACGGGGCCCGTCTTCCTCGACGAGGACCCGCCCGAGCGGCCCCGGCAGGAGCCCGCCTCCGCGTGGCAGGCCGACGCCTCCCGCCAGTCCGGCTTCGGGGGCGAGCGTGACGCCCGGGTCTCCTGGGGCGCGGGTGCGGGCGCGGGACAGGATCCCCGGGTTCCCGCCCCTGCTCCCTCGCCCGCCGACCCGACCGGGGGCGCGCTGCCCGGCGTACGGGCCCTGGGCCCCGGGGACGGGGACGCCGGCGGCACGGGCACCGGCATCGACGCCGACGAGAACGCGCCGCTCACCGACGGCACGGTCGCGATCCGCCCCCAGCGGCGCGGCGGCGCCGGTTCCGGACGTGCCCCGGGGCCCCGTGAGGGCGGCAAGCCGCCCGCCGACTCGACGATGACCATCCGCGCCCTGCGCGCCGCGCGCCGCGCGAAGGGCGAGGAGACCGCCGCCGGGCGCCCCGACCCGGGCACGATGGCGATCCGCGCGCTCGACGCCGGACCCAGGCCGCAGCTCCCCGCCCGGCAGCCGGCCCAGCAGCCACCGGCCCAGCCGTCCGCCCAGCCCCCTCAGTCCTACGCGCCCGCTCCCACGCCGGAGCCCGAGCCCGACCCCGGGCCCATCAGCGCCGGCGCCGGCGGCGGCGCCACCTCCTGGGCCCAGCAGGTGCACCGGCTCGCCCAGGGGGACGGGACCGACCAGCCCGTGGTCCCCTGGAAGCCGCCGGTCGAGGACCCGTTCCTCCAGGCCGCGCGCGCCCAGGCCGCCTCCCGCCCCGCCGGTCTCGGCAAGCGGGTCGTCGCCCGGCTGATCGACACGGTGGTGCTGGGGGCGGTCGTCGCCGCCATCGCCGTACCGCTCATCACCCGGGCCCTGGCCCATATCGACGACAAGGTCGAGGCGGCCAGACAGACCGGGGAGACCGTCACGGTCTGGCTGCTCGACGCCACCACGGCCGGCTACCTCGGCGGTGTCCTCGCCGCCCTGCTGGTCGTCGGCGTGCTCTACGAGGCGGTGCCGACCGCCAAGTGGGGGCGCACGCTGGGCAAGAAGCTCTGCGGGATCGACGTACGGGACATCGAGACCCACGAGGCTCCGGCCTTCGGCGCCGCGCTGCGCCGCTGGCTGGTCTACAGCGTGCTCGGGGTGCTCGTCGTGGGGCTCGGCAATGTGCTGTGGTGCCTGTTCGACCGGCCCTGGCGGCAGTGCTGGCACGACAAGATCGCCCACACTTTCGTCGCCCGCTGACGGGGTGTGAGGCGCCGGCCGGGCTGTTCGTCCGAACGGCGGTTCAGCCGTTGCGGGTCCCTGCGGGCCGGGGTGCACTGCCCCCATGAGCAATGATCAGCCGCCGTCCGGCCCACCCCCCGAGGACGACCCCTTCCTCAAGAAGCCGCAGGGGCCGCAGGAACCGCAGGGGCCACGGGAGTCACAGGGGCCCCCTGGGCCACAGGAACCGCACGGGCCGAAGGAACCGCACGGGCCACAGGAACCGCAGGGACCGCCACCGCCCCACGAGCCTCCGCCGTCCTCCGGAGGATCCCCGTACGGCGCTCCCTACGGCGGCGAGCACGGTCCGCCCAAGGCCCCGCCGTACGATCCGAACGCCCCCGGCGGCGGCGCGTACGGCGGCTCTCCCTACGGGCAGGACCCCTACGGGGGAAGCGGCTCCCCCTACGGCGGGGACCCGCTCGCCGGGATGCCGCCCCTCGCGCCGTTCGCCACCCGCCTCGCGGCCCGGGTCATCGACGCGCTGATCATCTTCATCCCGCTGGCGATCATCTCGCTGCTCGTCGGCGGCTGGCGCAACACGCCGAACAACACCGGAAGCTGGGACGAGGTCACCAACCAGGTCAACACCGGTACGCAGTGGGTCTGGTCGCTCATCTCGATCATCGCGTACGTCGGCTACGACACCCTGATGACGAAGAAGTACGGGCAGACCCTCGGCAAGCGGTGGCTCAAGCTGCGGGTCGCGATGCTCAACGACGGCTCGGTACCGGAGGGCAACGCCTCGCTGGTGCGCGCCGCCGTGCTCTGGGTGCCCGCGCTGCTCTGCTGCCTCTTCCTCTGGTGGCTCATCATCATCGTGACGATCCTGGCCAGCCGGCCGTACAAGCAGGGGCTGCACGACAAGGCGGCCAGGACCGTTGTGGTGACGGCAACTCAGTGACGGCGACTCAGCGAGGGCCGGTTCAGTGACGGCGACTCAGTGACGGGCGGTCTCACCGACCGGAGACGTCGCTCGCGCCCCGGACACCTCGCCGCGCGTCGCGGTGTCACCGGTGGTCCGGTGGCGGTGCGGGGTGGCCGCCCGCGTGGCCCGTGCCTTGCGGGGCAGCGGCACGGTCATGGCGACCAGGAGCCCCAGACCGAGCGCGGCGACGCCGATCACCGCGACGCCGATCCCCGTGCTCGTACCGGAGAGCAGCAGCATGGCGAGCGTCGAACAGACGATGGTGGCGGAGCCGTAGGCGAGCTGTGCGGCAGTCGGACGCGGCATGGCGGAATCCGTCCCTCGGGGGCATCAATATCTGTGTGGTTCTGGGGGGCTTGGGGGACTCTCTGGTTCTGGGGATGTTTGGTGCGTCTCGCGTATCTCGTACAGAGGACAAGTGGTACCAGGGCGCCGCAAGGCGGTCGCACTCCATAGCGACTCTAGACGGTGGATGCCCGGACGGAACGGGTAGTAAGCGTGACCTGTCTTATGGCTCCGGTGCATGGGGGGCGCATCGAGTCACGCCCCCCTTCAACAGGCCTGATGTATGCGCCCGTTGGCCGGTTCACTCCCCTGTTCGGATAGCGAAACCGGAAGGCCGCATAGTGCAATTGACGGGTTCAAGTCAAGATCTGTTTTTTCTTCCCCAACTCCGGTCCAATGTCGTCACTTATGACGCGCAGACGCGCGCGGATCCACACTCCCGGTCCGCGGATCGCGTGCGCCGGGGAGGAACACCACCAAGTGATCAGAAACCGACGGGCGAGACGAGTCTCCGCCGTGGTCGTGGCTCTGGCCGCGACCGCCGCGACGGCCTCGGCCTTCACCACGGCTCAGGCCCAGGAGCAGCCCGCGTCCGCTTCCAGCGCCCCGTCCGGCGCGGAGCGCCGCGACCCGGCGCCCCAGAAGGGCCAGGTCGACCACGACCTCGACGGCCCGTTCAGCAAGCAGCAGTCCAAGCAGCGCGAGGCCGCGCTCCAGCAGGTCATATCCGGCGACGCCACGGTGGAGAAGCGCGGCGGCTCCAAGGTCGTCAAGCTCGACAGCAAGAAGTATGTGGAGCTCGGCCGCGAGAAGACCGACAAGATCTTCACCATCCTCGTGGAGTTCGGCGACGACGTCGACAACACCTCGATGTACGACCCGGACGGCGCCGACGGCCCCCTGCCGCCCGTCGTCAAGTACGGCGGCGACCCGGGCCCGCTGCACAACGAGATCGCCGAGCCCGACCGGAAGGTGGACAACTCCACCGCCTGGCAGGCCGACTACAGCCAGGAGCACTTCCAGGACCTGTACTTCGGCACCGGCAAGGACGCTAAGGGACAGCAGAAGGAGTCCCTGAAGACGTACTACGAGAAGACGTCCTCCGGGCGCTACTCGGTCGACGGCGCGGTCTCCGACTGGGTCAAGGTGCCGTGGAACGAGGCCCGTTACGGCTCCAACTACTGCGGTTCCACCAACTGCGCCAACGTCTGGGACCTGGTCCGCGACGGCCTCACCGCCTGGACCGCCGGCCAGAAGGCCCAGGGGAAGACCGACGCCGAGATCAAGGCGTACCTGTCCGAGTACGACCAGTGGGACCGGTACGACTTCGACAACGACGGCGACTTCAACGAGCCCGACGGCTACATCGACCACTTCCAGATCGTCCACGCGGGCGAGGACGAGTCCGCGGGCGGCGGCGTCCAGGGCACCGACGCCCTGTGGGCGCACCGCTGGTACGCGTACGGCACCAACGCCGGCTCCACGGGCCCCGCGGGCAACAAGGCCGGCGGCGCGCCCGTCGGTGACACCGGCATCTGGGTCGGCGACTACACCATGCAGCCGGAGAACGGCGGCCTCGGCGTCTTCGCCCACGAGTACGGCCACGACCTGGGCCTGCCCGACCTCTACGACACCTCGGGCGGCGAGAACTCCACCGCCTTCTGGACGCTGATGTCGTCCGGCTCGTGGCTCGGCACCGGCAAGGACGCGATCGGCGACCTGCCCGGGGACATGACCGCCTGGGACAAGCTCCAGCTCGGCTGGCTCGACTACGCCGAGGCCAAGGCGGCCACCAACTCCACCCACAAGCTGGGCGTCTCCGCGTACAACACGAAGAACCCGCAGGCGCTCGTCGTCGAACTTCCCCAGAAGGAGAAGACGACGACGGTCGTGAAGCCCGCGGAAGGCTCCAAGCAGTGGTGGAGCGACATGGGTGACGACCTCAAGAACACCCTCACCCGTTCGGTGGATCTGACCGGCAGGTCCGCCGCGTCGCTCGACCTGACCGGCTGGTGGGACATCGAGGCCGACTACGACTACCTCTACACCGAGGTCTCCACGGACGGCGGCGCCAACTGGACGCCGCTGGAGGGCACGGCGGACGGCAAGTCCCTGCCCCGCGACGCCGCCGACAAGCCGGCCCTGACCGGTGTCTCGGGCACGGCGAAGAAGCTCAGCTTCCCGCTGGACGCCTACGCGGGCCAGAAGTTCGACCTGCGCTTCCGCTACCAGACGGACGGCGGCGTGGCCGGCAAGGGCTTCACCGCCGACGCCATCACCCTCACGGCCGACGGCGCGCCGCTCTTCACCGACAACGCCGAGGGCGACGACGCGGGCTGGACCGCGAAGGGCTTCTCGCGCATCGGTGAGTCCTTCACCCAGGAGTACGAGCAGTACTACATCGCGGAGAACCGCCAGTACGTCTCGTACGACAAGACCCTCAAGGTCGGCCCGTACAACTTCGGCTTCACCGCGCCGAACGACGGCAAGGTCGAGCACTTCGCCTACCAGAACGGCCTGTTGATCTGGCTGTGGGACACCTCGCAGAAGGACAACAACACCAGCCAGCACCCGGGCGAGGGCCTGATCCTGCCGATCGACGCCCACGCCAAGCCGCTGAAGTGGTCGGACGGCACGCTGATGCGCAACCGGATCCAGTCGTACGACTCCACCTTCAGCTGGTGGCCGACGAGCGGTCTGTCGCTCCACCGCGCCGACAAGCTGACGCGGATCTCCCCGTCCCTGGGCGCCCCGGTCTTCGACGACCGCAAGGGCACCTACTGGAGCGAGGAGAACAAGGGCGGAAGCGTGAAGGTTCCTGACACCAACACCAAGATCAGCATCATCAGCCAGCCGCTCGACGGCTCGACGATGACGGTCAAGGTCGGTAAGTCTGGCAAGTAACCTGGAGTAATCGCAGGTCAAGTCCATGATCGGCCGTCGCCCTCTAGCGGGCGGCGGCCGATCGTGTTTAGGTGCGTCCTACGGATCTCTTATTGACACAACGTCTTACGGGGGCGATGAGGACATGGCAAGCGGAGGCTTCAGCAAGCTCCCGAACGGCACCGTGGTGGTCGCACTGAACCTGCCGAGACCGGCGGCGGAGGGCGGCACCGTACGCGTCCTGGTGCACGCCGCGAACCGGGCCCGCGCCCTGACCAGGCTGCGGAACCTGGGGCTGCCGGCGGTCTATCTGCGCGGCAACGCGGAGCCGCCGACACCGGACGAGATCACGGCCGTACTGCACCACCCGGACGGCCTGCTCTGGCGTACGACACCGGACGCGCCGGGGACGGCGGACCAGCTGTGGCGGCCGATCCGGGCGCTGCTGAGACCCGCGGTGATGGGGTACTGACGCCCGTCCCGGTCCCGGCGTATTCCGCCGGGCGCCGAAGGACCCCTACGGGCGCCCCGAGGCCCCTGGGGCCCCGCTCCCGGCCTTCCGGCGGTCAGCCGCGGGCCGCCACCACGGGCGTGCCGGTCAGCTCCACGCCCGCCTCCCGCAGCTCCGTCAGGGCCCGCTCCGTGGTCTCCTCGGCCACGCCCGCGGTCAGGTCCAGCAGCACGTGCGCGGTGAGGCCCGCGCGGACCGCGTCCAGCGCGGTCGCCTTCACACAGTGGTCCATGGCGATGCCGACCACGTCGACCTCGGTCACCTCGCGCGCCTTCAGCCAGTCCGCCAGCCGGACGCCGTTCTCGTCGAAGCCCTCGAAGCCGCTGTACGCGGCCGAGTACGCGCCCTTGTCGAAGACCGCGGCGATCGCGCCGGAGGCGACCGCCGGGGCGAAGTTCGGGTGGAAGCCCACGCCCTCCGTGCCGGCCACGCAGTGCACCGGCCAGGTGGTGACGTAGTCCGGTACGGCCGGGGGCACCGCGAAGTGGTCGCCCGGGTCGATGTGGTGGTCGCGGGTGGCGACCACGTGCCGGTAACCGGCGGTCGCCTGGCCTATCAGTTCGGTGATGGCGGCGGCGACATCGGCGCCCCCGGCCACGGCGAGGCTGCCGCCCTCGCAGAAGTCGTTCTGTACGTCCACGACGATCAGTGCGCGGTGCATAGCGGGTCCTTCACTGAGGAAGCGGGAAAGCGATGAGCTGAGGGGCTGACGGGTGTGACGGGTGTGGCGGGTGTGGCGGGTGACGGGTGGCGGAGCGGTACGGGATGCGGTACGGCGGCCGGGGGAGGGGCGGCCGGGTTGCGAGCGTAGAGACTCCGGCCGCCGCGCGGGAGGGGGCGCGCATCGCTCTCGTACGGCGCATCCGCTGTCCCTCCAGTCTCACCCGCACCCGCGGCCCACGCACCCGGCGCGCGCCCGTCCGGCTCGCCCGCCGCCGGCCCGCCCGGTCCTACCCGTTACCCGGCCCGTATCCGGCCCGAGTTCCGCCGGTACCCGTACCCGTGCCCGGGCCCGAGTTCCGTCCGTACACGTGCCCGGGCCCGTACCCGGCCCGAGTTCCGCCCGTACCCTCCCCGTACCCCGTTCGTCCTCGCGTGCCCCGGGACCCGGCCGCTCACGCGTACTCGGTCGGAATGACCGGCTCCCCCCGCGACAGCTGCGTCGCCGACATCGGCAGCGCCGCCCGCGCCGCCCGGTGCCGCTCGCGCGCCACGTCCAGCGGCTCGCGCGCCACGATCTCGCCGCCCTTGACCAGCTCCACCAGCAGCTGCCGGTCCAGCAGCTCCTGCGGCACGGCCCCGGTGCCGAGCACCTCGGCCTCGGCGTACCCCTGCGCGTCCGCCCGGCGCGCCGCCCACTTGCGGCCGCCGACCGAGGTCTTCCCGCCCAGCGACTTCTTCGCCACCGGCCGGAGCGGAGCCTTCGGGTCCGCCGACGCGGCCCGCGCGACGATCTTGTAGACCATGGAGCAGGTCGGGTGCCCGCTGCCCGTGACGAGCTGCGTACCGACGCCGTACGCGTCCACCGGCGCCGCCGCCAGCGAGGCGATCGCGTACTCGTCCAGGTCCGAGGTGACGACGATCCTGGTGTTCGCCGCGCCCAGCTCGTCGAGCTGCTGCCGCACCCGGTGCGCGACCAGCAGCAGGTCGCCCGAGTCGATCCGTACGGCGCCCAGCTCGGGCCCCGCGATCTCCACGGCGGTCCGCACGGCCTCGGCCACGTCGTACGTGTCGACCAGCAGCGTGGTGGACCGGCCGAGCGAGTCGATCTGCGCCCGGAACGCGTCGCGCTCGCTGTCGTGGAGCAGCGTGAAGGCGTGCGCGCTCGTGCCGACCGTCGGAATGCCGTACCGGAACCCGGCGGCCAGGTCGGAGGTGGCGTCGAAGCCGCCCACGTACGCGGCGCGCGCGGCGGCCACCGCGGCCAGCTCGTGGGTGCGGCGCGCCCCCATCTCGATCAGCCGGCGCCCGCCCGCGGCCGTCGCCATCCGGGAGGCCGCGGCGGCGATCGCCGAGTCGTGGTTGAGGACCGAGAGGATCACGGTCTCCAGCAGCACGCACTCGGCGAAGGAGCCCTCGACCCGCACGATCGGCGAGCCGGGGAAGTACACCTCGCCCTCCGGGTACCCCCAGATGTCGCCGCGGAAGCGGTACGAGGCGAGCCAGGCGAGGGTCTGTTCGTCGACGACCTGGTTGTCGCGCAGGAAGCCGAGCAGGTCGGTGTCGAAGCGGAAGTTCTCCACGGCGTCCAGGAGCCGGCCGGTACCCGCCACGACCCCGTACCTGCGGCCCTCGGGCAGCCGCCGGGTGAAGACCTCGAAGACGGAGCGCCGGTCGGCCGTACCGGCCCGCAGTGCTGCCTGGAGCATCGTCAGCTCGTACTGATCGGTGAAGAGCGCGGTCGACGGAATGTCCACCGGCAGCCCAAGGTCCGCAGTGTTCATAGAACGATGCTACCCCGAATACTCGTCACTCTGACGATTTCTCGGTGGCCGTTTGTGCGACACCGCTCACGTGGTGGCAGCATGGGACGCGTGAGGCCGCGGCATGCCGGCGCCCCCCCCGCAGAGAAGAAGGTCGTCCCGAACCGTGAGTGTTGCTCCGACTGAGATCGAACGCCCCGAATCGGCCGAGGAGACCTTCGCGGTCCCTGAGCCGGACGTGCCATGGGTGACGATCGTCCACAACGACCCGGTCAACCTCATGAGTTACGTGGCCTACGTCTTCCAGACCTATTTCGGCTATTCGAAGGACAAGGCGCACAAGCTGATGCTCGACGTCCACCACAAGGGCCGCGCGGTCGTCTCCAGCGGCAGCCGCGAGGAGATGGAGCGCGATGTGCAGGCGATGCACGGATTCGGGCTCTGGGCGACCCTCTCGCAGGACCGCACCTGATGGCCGGCCGCTTCGAGGCGATCCCGGGCGGCGGCGCGGCCGTCGCGCTCGACGAGGTCGAGATCTCGATCCTGCGCTCGCTGGCCGTGCAACTGCTGGAGCTGATCGGCCCCGCCGACGAACCCGCCCAGGGCGAGGACCCGCTCGCCGCGCTCTTCACCCCGGGCCCCAGTGAACCCCCGGCCGACCCGGCGCTGGCCCGGCTCTTCCCGGACGCGTACGGCGACCCGGAGGGCCCGGGCTCCGGCGCCGACGAGGAGGAGCTGAAGGAGTACTCCTCGGAGTTCCGGCGGTTCACCGAGAACGACCTGCGGGACCGCAAGCGCGAGGACGGCGTGGCGCTCGTCCGGACGCTGGACGCGCTCACCGCCACGGGCGAGGGCGGCGCCGTACTGAAGCTGACGCCCGACGACTGCCGGCACTGGCTCGGCGCCCTCAACGACCTGCGCCTGACGATCGGTACGCGGCTGGAGGTCACCGACGAGGACGAGGGCGGTGAGCTGTACCGGCTGCCGGACTCCGACCCGCGCAAGCCGATGGTGATGGCGTACCTCTGGCTCGGCGCCCTCCAGGAGACACTCGTCGAGACGCTGATGCCTTGAGGCTCTGAGGCCTTGAGGCCTTGAGGCCTCAAGGCCCGGAGGGCGGGGGCCGGCGCCCCGGCGATGTCCGGGGCCGGCGCTCCGGCGGCGCTCCGACGGTGCTCCGGCGGTGCTCCGGTGAGGCGAGGTCCCGCCATCCGCGATGCACCCGCGATTCGCTCAAATGACGCTCAATTCGGCATAACGATCCCGTCACCACCGCGGCCTTCTTTGCGGTTCGCGGTGCGATTCGTCCCCTTTTTCCTGTGGGCTGTGCCACAGTCGCGGGCGCGGGACGCCCGTCCTCCCGTGATAGATCTGCCAGACCCCCCGGGGACGCCACCCCTGTCCCCGGGGGTGTTTTCCGACCGGCCGAACGCCGGTGGCACTCCATCCACATCCGGGGGGGATCACGAAACTGGTCCGCGGCCGAGCACGGTCTCGGATCTGCATGGAGAAAGGGCGCACGACCATGACCTCTGCGCAGGTCGACAAGGAGTACGGCGGCGAAGGGCCCGTCGGCGGTCCCGCCGGGCACGGCCCGGGCGAAGAGGGGTACGAGCGCGGACTCGGCAGTCGCCAGGTCCAGATGATCGCCATCGGCGGCGCGATCGGCGTCGGCCTCTTCATGGGCGCCGGGGCGAACATCGCCAAGGCCGGTCCCAGCATCATCCTCATGTACGCCCTCGCCGGCGTCGTGATCTTCTTCATCATGCGGGCGCTGGGCGAACTGCTCCTCTACCGGCCCGTCTCGGGATCCTTCGCGGAGTACGCCCGCGAGTTCCTCGGCCCCTTCTTCGGCTTCGCCACCGGCTGGACGTACTGGCTGATGTGGGTGGTCACCGGCATGGCGGAACTCACCGCCGCCGCGATCTACATCCACTTCTGGTTCCCGCAGATCCCTCAGTGGGTCAGCGCGCTCGTCTTCCTCGTGGTTCTCTTCGGGGTGAACCTGATCTCGGTGAAGATCTTCGGCGAGGTCGAGTTCTGGTTCTCGATGATCAAGGTCACCGCCATCATCGGCATGATCGTCATCGGCCTCGGCGTGCTCACCCTCGGCTTCTCGGACGCCGGTGACACCGCCACCGCCGCCAACCTCTGGGAGCACAAGGGCGTCTTCCCCAACGGCATCGGCTCCAGCCTGATGACCCTCCAGGGCGTCATGTTCGCCTACCTCGCCGTCGAACTGGTCGGCGTCACGGCGGGCGAGTCCGAGAACCCGGAGAAGACCCTCCCCAAGGCCATCAACACGCTGCCCTGGCGCATCATCGTCTTCTACGTCGGCGCGCTCCTCGTGATCCTCTCCGTCGTCAAGTGGACGGAGTTCTCCGCGGGCACCAGCCCCTTCGTCCACGCCTTCGAGACGATGGGCATCCCGCTCGCCGCGGGCATCGTCAACTTCGTCGTGCTGACCGCCGCGCTCTCCTCCTGCAACTCCGGCATGTACTCCACCGGCCGGATGCTGCGCGACCTCGCCGCCAACAGCGAGGCACCGAGCGCCTTCGGCCGGCTCAACGCCCGCCGGACCCCGGCCGTCGGCATCACCGTCTCCGTCGCCCTCATGGGCATCGGTGTGGTCCTCAACTACATCGTCCCGGAGAAGGCGTTCGGCTACGTGACCTCGGTCGCCACCGCCGCCGGCATCTGGACCTGGATGATGATCCTGATCAGCCACATCCGCTACCGGCGCGCGGTGGAGGCGGGCCGGCTGCCCGCCTCGTCCTTCCCGGCACCCGGCGGATCGCTCTTCAGCTGGGTCGCGGCCGGCTTCCTCGCCCTGGTCACCTGCCTCATCGCGTACGACAGCGACGCGCGGATCTCCCTTTACGTGGGGGCGGTCTGGGCCGTCTTCCTCGCGATCGGCTGGCGGTACGTGAAGAACCGCACCCCGCAGCGGCCGAAGCCCTCCGGGCCCTCCGGCACCCCGGAGTACGCCCCCGTCGCCGAGTGACCCGTACGGGCAACCCCTGACGCCTGTCCGTCCCCGTCCCGCACCGTCCCCGCCCCCGGATCCTGGCCGACCCCTGATCCGGGGGCGCGTGTGCCGGTCCCTCTATATTTTCTTCATGCTCACCATCACCCAGGCCCTGCACGACCAGATCGTCGCGCACGCGCGAGCCGACCACCCCGACGAGGCGTGCGGCGTCGTCGCCGGCCCCGAGGGCACCGGCCGGGCCGAGCGGTTCATCCCCATGCTGAACGCCGCCCGTTCGCCCACCTTCTACGAGTTCGACTCGGTGGACCTCCTCAAGCTGTACCGCGAGATGGACGACCGCGACGAGGAACCGGTGATCATCTACCACTCGCACACCGCGACCGAGGCGTACCCCTCCCGTACGGACATCACCTACGCGAACGAGCCCGGCGCCCACTACGTCCTGGTCTCCACCGCCGACACCGACGGCTCCGGCCCCTTCCAGTTCCGCTCGTACCGCATCGTGGACGGCACGGTGGAGGAAGAGCAGGTGGAGATCGTCTGACCGGCCCTGCGCCGCAGGTCCTGTGCCCTCTCCGCCCGGCTGTCCACTCCGTGGACGTCAGACGTCCACCTACTGGGAACGCATGCCCGGGCGCCAAACGGGAATCGATACGATGAGCGCATGGTTTCCATCGACGTGAGCGACAAGACGCCGAGCACACCGCTGCTCGTGGCGCGGCTGCACGTCGATCTGTGCCGCCTCGCCAGCGCCATCTGTCCCGGCCGCGCCGCCGGCTGAGCGACGGCCTGCCCGGAGCGCGGTCTTCCGTACCCGTACGTACCCGCACGTCGTCGCATCTCCGCAAACCCGCACCACCCCCTCGCGCGGGGGGCCCGAGCCGCGCGCCCGTCACGCAGTCTCCCGCCCGTCACGATGTCTCCCGACAGGAGCCCACGCCATGGCCATCGAGGTCCGCATTCCGACCATCCTCCGCACCTACACCGACGGCGCCAAGGCGGTCGAGGGCACCGGCGACACGCTCTCCGCGCTCTTCGCCGACCTCGACACCCGGCACGCCGGCATCCGGGAGCGGCTGATCGACCCCGCCAAGGACAACCAGCTCCGCCGCTTCGTCAACGTCTACCTCAACGACGAGGACGTCCGCTTCCTGGACGGCATCGCCACCAAGCTCGCCGACGGCGACAGCGTCACCATCCTCCCGGCCGTGGCCGGCGGCGCGCCCGACCCGAAGCGCTCCGTCTGATGCGGTACGACTCCCCGCTGGCGGCGGTCGGCAACACGCCCCTGGTCCGTCTCGTCCGGCTCTCCCCGTCGGACGACGTACGGATCTGGGCCAAGCTGGAGGACCGCAACCCGACGGGCTCCGTGAAGGACCGGCCCGCGCTCCACATGGTCGAGCAGGCCGAGAAGGACGGCCGGCTCACCCCCGGCTGCACGATCCTGGAGCCCACCAGCGGCAACACCGGCATCTCGCTCGCCATGGCGGCCCGGCTCAAGGGCTACCGCATCGTCTGCGTCATGCCGGAGAACACCTCGCAGGAACGGCGCGACCTGCTCGCGATGTGGGGGGCGGAGATCGTCTCGTCCCCCGCCGCGGGCGGCTCCAACACCGCCGTACGGGTGGCGAAGGAACTGGCGGCGGAGAACCCCTCCTGGGTGATGCTCTACCAGTACGGCAACCCCGACAACGCGGGCGCCCACTACGCCACGACGGGCCCGGAGATCCTGGCCGACCTGCCGTCCATCACCCACTTCGTGGCAGGCCTCGGCACCACGGGCACGCTCATGGGCGTCGGCCGCTATCTGCGCGAGCACGTCGACTCCGTCCAGATCGTCGCGGCGGAGCCCCGCTACGACGACCTCGTCTACGGGCTGCGCAACCTCGACGAGGGCTTCGTCCCCGAGCTCTACGACGCCTCGGTCCTCACCACCCGCTTCTCCGTCGGCTCGGCGGACGCGGTCACCCGTACCCGCGAACTCCTCCAGCAGGAAGGCATCTTCGCGGGCGTCTCCACCGGCGCGGCGCTGCACGCGGCGATCGGTGTGGGCCGGAAGGCGGTCAAGGCGGGGGAGAGCGCCGACATCGTGTTCGTCGTGGCGGACGGCGGCTGGAAGTACCTGTCGACGGGCGTCTACACCGCGGCGACGACCGAAGAGGCGATCGAGAGGCTGCACGGCCAGCTCTGGGCGTAGTGCCCGCGCCCGCTCGTGCTGTACGTGAGAAGGGGCGCGAAGGAGCGCGAGGGAGTGCGAAAGAGCGCGCAGGAGGACGGGAAACAAGGCGCGGGCAGCGGGCCCACCCGTACGGACCATCCGAACCAGTGACGTCCTGGGTGAGTTCCCCCACAACGGACCACTGTGAAGGAGCGACCAGCCCTTTCGCGCTTTACGCTCGGTAAACGCACGACCCCCGTCGCCCCGCCGTCCACGCCACGGAGGTTCCCGCTCCATGAAGCTCACCGTCGTCGGCTGTTCGGGCTCGTTCCCCTCCGCGGGATCGGCCTGCTCCAGCTACCTCGTAGAGGCCGACGACTTCCGGCTGCTCCTCGACCTGGGTAATGGCGCCCTCGGAGAGTTGCAGCGCCACTGTGGTCTCTACGACCTCGACGCCATCTTCCTCAGCCACCTCCACGCCGACCACTGCATCGACATGTGCGGCTACTTCGTGGCGCGCTACTACCGCTTCGACGGCGGACGCTGCGACGCGATCCCCGTCTACGGCCCCGAGGGCACCGAACAGCGACTCACCACGGCGTACGCGGACACCCCTTCGGACAAGGCGATGAGCGAGGTCTTCGACTTCCACACCCTCAAGCCGGGCTCGGGCTCGTTCGACATCGGCCCGTTCTCCGTCCGTACGGAGAAGGTCGCGCACCCCGTCGACACCTTCGCGATCCGTGTCGAGCACGACGGCAGGTCCCTCACGTACTCCGGGGACACCGGTGTCTGCGACCCACTGGTCGAGCTGGCCGAGGACACGGACCTCTTCCTCTGCGAGGCGGCCTTCACCTACGGCAAGGAGGACGTGGAGGGCCTGCACCTCAACGGCCGAGAGGCCGGCGCACACGCCGCCCGCGCCCGCGCCCGCAGGCTCGTCCTCACACATGTGCCGCCGTGGACGGACGGCGACCGGAACCTGGCCGACGCGCGCGACGTGTACGCGGGCCCGGCGGAACTGGCCGTTCCGGGCGCGGTCTACGAGATCTGACGCGCCGCCCGAGACCCGGCGCCCGGGATCCGGCGTCCGACGCACGCGACCGTGGGCCCGGCCGGTCCTGACATCGGCCGGGCCCACGGGGCCCTGGGGGGAGCGGGAGTGCCGCCTACTTGGCCTCCGCCTTGCGGAGTTCGGCGAGCTCCTCGTCCGACTCCCGGCCCGGCGTCGGAAGATTGAACCGTACGATCGCGAAGCGGAAGATCGCGTAGTAGAGGGCCGCGAAACAGAGCCCGACCAGCGCGAGCCCCCACGGGTTGGTCGCGATGCCCAGGTTGAGGAAGAAGTCGACCGCGCCCGCCGAGAAGCCGAAGCCGTCCTTCATGCCGAGCGCCCAGGTCAGCGCCATGGAAACACCGGTCAGCACCGCGTGGATCGCGTACAGCACGGGCGCGATGAACATGAACGTGAACTCGATCGGCTCCGTGACGCCCGTCACGAACGCGGTCAGCGCGAGCGAGAGCATCATGCCGCCGACGGCCTTGCGGCGCTCGGGGCGCGCGCAGTGCGTGATGGCCAGACAGGCCGCGGGGAGCGCGAACATCATGATGGGGAAGAAGCCGGTCATGAACTGCCCCGCCGTCGGGTCGCCCGCCAGGAAGCGGTTGATGTCGCCGCTCTTCCCGTCGAACGTACCGGCCTGGAACCACGGGAACGAGTTGAGAAGGTGGTGCATGCCCACCGGGATCAGCGCACGGTTGGCGACACCGAAGATGCCCGCGCCGACCGCGCCCGAACCCACCAGCCACTCACCGAAGTTGTGCAGTCCGGCGCCCAGAACCGGCCAAATGTAGCCGAAGACGATACCGATCACGAGCCCGGCGAAGGCGGCGAGGATCGGGACGAGACGCCGGCCGCCGAAGAAGCCCGCCCAGTCCGGCAGCTTCGTCCGGTAGAACTTCTGGTACAGCAGGGCGACCACGATGCCCATCACCACACCGCCCAGCACCTTCGCGTCGACGGGCGCGTCCGTCATCACCACCTTGCCGTCCACCACCTGTGCCACCTTGGGCAGGTTGGAGTCGGTGAAGGTGGCCAGCACGTTCTTGAAGACCAGATAGCCGGTGACGGCGGCGAGCGCGGTCGAGCCGTCCGCCTTCTTCGCGAAGCCGATCGCGATGCCCACGGCGAACAGCAGCGGCATGTTGTCCAGGATCGCGTTGCCGCCCGCGGCCATGAAGCCCGCGATCTTCGTGATGAACGCGGGGAACGAGTCACGGCCGAGCATGTCCGCGTTCCCGAGCCGGACGAGCAGCGCCCCGGCGGGCAGGACGGCGACGGGCAGCATCAGGCTGCGCCCGATACGCTGCATCACGGACATGACAGCGCTGCCCCTTTTGGGCTTCTCCGCAGCGGGCTTGTTCTCCGCCGCGGGGGCGGCGCTGGCCGTGGACATCAACTTCCTCCAGGGGGAACGCGGCACACGGCCGCGTGGTCTACACCACTAATGGTTTAGACCAGTTGTACACGGTGAGGAAGAGATAAGGAACCGCCGCAATTCGGCGAAAGATGTGACGTGGATTACGCGCCGGCGGACCCGCCGGGCCGTCACGCCCTGGTGTTCTGCTGCTCGCCCTCCCGCTCCAGCTCCTCGGGCTCCCGCCCCGGCGTGGGAATGTCGAACACGGTGATCGCGAAGCGGAAGACCACGTAATAGATCACCGCGAAGCACAGGCCGATCGGGATGATCAGCCAGGGCTTGGTGTCCAGGTGCCAGTTGACGACGTAGTCGATCAGCCCCGCCGAGAAACTGAACCCCGCGTGCACCCCCAGCGCCCAGGTGATCGCCATCGAGGCGCCCGTCAGTAGCGCGTGCGCCCCGTACAGCAGCGGCGCCGCGAACATGAAGGAGAACTCCAGCGGCTCGGTCACCCCCGTGACGAACGACGTCAGGGCGACGGAGAGCATCAGCCCCGCGATCCGCTTGCGGTGCTCCGGGCGCGCGCAGTGCGTGATGGCCAGCGCGGCGGCCGGCAGGCCGAACATCATGATCGGGAAGAACCCCGACATGAACTGCCCCGCCGACGGGTCCCCCGCGAAGAACCGGGTCAGATCGCCCTGGACCACCGTCCCGTCCGGCTTGGTGAACGAACCCGCCTGGAACCAGAAGAACGTGTTCAGGAACTGATGCATACCGATCGGGATGAGCAGCCTGTTCGCCACCCCGAAGATCCCCGCACCCCAGGCGCCGAGCCCGATGAGCTGCTTGGCGAACGCCGTCAGCGCATCACCCACCGGCTGCCACAGCAACCCGAAGGCCACGCCCAGCACCACACCGATGAACGCCATCAGGATCGGCACCAGCCGGCGCCCGTTGAAGAACCCCAGCCAGTCCACCAGCCGCGTCCGGTGGAACCGCTGCCACACCACCGCGGTCAGCAGCCCGATCAGGATCCCCCCGAGCACCCCGGGGTTCTGCGGAACACCTTCCGGCGCCGCCTTCGTCACCGAACCGCCGACCGGGAACGCCGCCAGCACGTTGTGGTAGACGAGGAAACCGGCGACCGCGGCGAGCGCCGTCGACCCGTCCGCCTTCTTCGCGAAGCCGATCGCCACGCCGATGCAGAAGAGCAGCGGCAGCCCGAACGCCCCGTCGAGGATCGCCGTACCGCCCTGCGTGAACACCTTCGCCGTCCTGTCCCAGAACGGCCCGTGCAGATACGCCGCGAAGAGATTGCCCAGGCTGACCAGCAGACCGGCGGCGGGCAGCACCGCCACCGGGAGCTGCAGACTCCGGCCGACCTTCTGCAGCCCCTGGAACAGCCCGCTCCAGCGCCACTGCCGCGGCCCCGCCGGCTGCCCGGGCGCGGCGGTGCTGTCGGCGCTCATCGGCGTTCTCCCGTCCCTCGCCCGCCCCTCTCCCATCCCGCCACGACTGGTGTAGACCAGTTGGGCTAGGCTTCTCCCCGCCATCATTCGGTACGGCGTGACCGCACGCCCGCGAAGATGGGCCAACCGTGCGTTACGGTGACGAAACGGTCTGTGTTCGAACGTCAGGGAGTAAAGACATGGCCACCAAGGCTGAGAAGATCGTCGCCGGGCTCGGCGGGCTCGACAACATCGAGGAGATCGAGGGCTGCATCACCCGCCTCCGCACCGAAGTCGTCGACCCCGACCTCGTCGACGAGACCGCCCTCAAGGCCGCCGGAGCCCACGGCGTGGTCAAGATGGGCACCGCGGTCCAGGTGGTCATCGGCACGGACGCCGACCCCATCGCGGCGGACATCGAAGACATGATGTAGGTCCGCCGAAGCCGCGGCGCAACAGCCGCAGCACGGAACGGGCTCGGCCCGGAACGGCCGCGGCGCGGAACGGGCTCGGCCCCGCGAGGCCCGCGCGGCCCGGCGCGGGAACGTCCCGCCCCCGACGCCGCTCGCGGTACGGACGGGGCCTGAATCCGACCACGGTCACCACCACCGGATCAGGCTCCTCCCCGCCTCCGGATAGGCTCACGGCCATGTCTCGAATCGACGGCCGCACCCCCGAACAGCTCCGCCCCGTCACCATCGAACGCGGATGGAGCAAGCATGCCGAGGGCTCCGTCCTCATCTCCTTCGGTGACACCAAGGTCTTCTGCACCGCCTCCGTCAGCGAAGGCGTCCCGCGCTGGCGCAAGGGCAGCGGCGAAGGCTGGGTCACCGCCGAATACTCCATGCTGCCCCGCGCCACCAACACCCGCGGCGACCGCGAATCCGTACGCGGCAAGATCGGCGGACGCACCCACGAGATCAGCCGCCTCATCGGCCGGTCCCTGCGCGCCGTCATCGACTACAAGGCGCTCGGCGAGAACACCATCGTCCTCGACTGCGACGTCCTCCAGGCCGACGGCGGCACCCGCACCGCCGCCATCACCGGTGCCTACGTCGCCCTCGCCGACGCGGTCGCCTGGGCCCAGGGCAAGAAGATCGTCAAGGCCGGCCGCCGCCCCCTCACCGGCACCGTCGCCGCCGTCAGCGTCGGCATCGTCGACGGCGCGCCCCTCCTCGACCTCTGCTACGCGGAGGACGTCCGCGCCGAGACCGACATGAACGTCGTCTGCACCGGCGACGGCCGCTTCGTCGAGGTCCAGGGCACCGCGGAGGCCGAGCCCTTCGACCGCAAGGAACTGAACGCCCTCCTGGACCTGGCGACGGCCGGCTGCGTCGACCTCGCCGCCCTCCAGAACGAGGCCCTGGCCCGGACGGCCTGACCGGCCCCGTACTTGTGCGCCCGTACGGTACGGCCCCGTACCGTACGGGCGCCCGCCCGGCGCGTCCGTACGGTACGGATACTGGTGGGCATGACCCGCCTGATCCTCGCCACCCGCAACGCCGGGAAAATCACCGAACTCAAGGCCATCCTCGCCGGCGCCGGCCTGCCGCACGACCTGGTCGGGGCGGAGGCGTACCCCGACATCCCCGACGTCAAGGAGACCGGCGTCACCTTCGCCGAGAACGCCCTCCTCAAGGCCCACGCCCTCGCCGCCGCCACCGGCCTCCCCGCCGTGGCCGACGACTCCGGCCTCTGCGTCGACGTCCTGGGCGGCGCCCCCGGCATCTTCTCCGCCCGCTGGGCGGGCACCCACGGCGACGACCGGGCCAACCTGGACCTGCTCCTCGCCCAACTCGCCGACATCGCCCCGCCCCACCGCACGGCCCACTTCGCCTGCGCCGCCGCCCTCGCCCTCCCGGACGGCACGGAACGCGTCGTCGAAGGCCGCCTCCAGGGCACCCTCCGCCCCACCCCGGCCGGCACGGGCGGCTTCGGCTACGACCCGATCCTCCAGCCGGACGGCGAGACACGCACCTGCGCGGAACTGACGGCACCGGAGAAGAACGCGATCAGCCACCGCGGCAAGGCCTTCCGGGCGCTGGTACCGGTGGTGCGGGAGCTGCTGGGCTGAGGGCCGGGGAGAAGAAACGGCGTGCGTATCGATCCTTCGATACGCACGCCGTTCGCTGTGCGGCGGAAGGGATTCGAACCCTCAAGCCCTTTCACAGGCCACAGATCCTAAGTCTGCTGCGTCGCCACTGCGCCACCGCCGCAAGTCGGCCACCATGCTATCGGGCGAGGCGACCTGCCGGGGGACGGGGGAGTGGGAGAGGGGGATACACGGAGCCTGCGGGGCTCAGGACGTGACGCCGTGTCAGAACTTCGGTTCCGGGGTCTGGGACTGGACCAGTTCCACCGCTTCCTCCTCCGTCTCCACCGACGGGGGTGAGCCCGTGAGTGGCTTGCGGGCCGTTTCCTTCATGCAGGCCACCGCGATCACGCCCACCAGTGCCGCCGCCATCGCGTAGTACGCCGGCATCAGGTCGTCGCCGGTCAGGCTGATGAGGGCGGTGATGACCAGGGGGGTCGTGCCGCCGAAGAGGGAGGCGGCGAGGTTGTAGCCGACGGCCAGGGAGCCGTACCGGACGTGGGTGGGGAAGAGTGCGGGGAGCGCGGCCGACATGGTGCCCAGGAGGCAGACCAGGGAGAGGCCGAGCATCAGCATGCCCGCCGTGATTGCGAGGGCGCCGCCCTGTTTGATCAGCAGGAAGGCCGGCAGGGAGAGGAAGAAGAAGCCGAGCATGCCGGTCATCAGGAGCGGTTTGCGGCCGTAGCGGTCGTTGAGCTTGCCGACCTGGCTGATGATCAGCATCAGCGCGACCATGACGCCCAGCAGGATCAGCAGTCCGTGCGTCTCGCTGTAGCCGAGCTGGTCCGAGAGGTACGTCGGCATGTACGAGAGCAGCATGTAGTCGGCGATGTTGTACGCGCCGACGAGCGCGATGCACAGGATCAGCGACGGCCAGTACCGGCGGAAGATCTCGACCAGGTCGTCCTTCGTCGTCGTCTCCACCTGGTCGGCCGCCTCCGAGGCGTGGGCGCTCTCCGCCTCCAGTTTCTGGAAGGCGGGCGTCTCGTCGAGGCGCAGCCGCAGGTAGAGGCCGACCAGGCCGAGCGGGCCGCCGATGAGGAACGGTACGCGCCAGCCCCAGGCCTCCATCGTGTCGGAGCCGAGCGCGGCGGTGAGCGCGGTGACGAGGCCCGCGGCGCCGACGTACCCGGCGAGGGTGCCGAATTCGAGGAAGCTGCCGTAGTACCCGCGCCGCTTGTCGGGCGCGTACTCGGCGATGAAGGTGGACGCCCCGCCGTACTCGCCGCCCGTGGAGAAGCCCTGGACCAGCCGGAAGAGGATCAGGAGCGCCGGGGCCCAGAAGCCGATCGTGGCGTACGAGGGGATCAGGCCGATGGCGAAGGTGCCGACCGCCATCAGCATCATCGTCAGCGCGAGGACCTTCTTGCGGCCGAGCCTGTCACCCATCGGGCCGAAGAACATGCCCCCGAGCGGCCGTACGAGGAAGGCGACCGCGAATGTCGCGAAGGAGGAGAGCAGCTCGATCGTGGGGTTCCCCGACGGGAAGAAGACATGGCCGATGGTGACCGCGAGATAGCTGTAGATGCCGAAGTCGAACCACTCCATGGCGTTGCCCAGGGAGGCCGCTTTCACCGCGCGCTTGACCGCTCGTTCGTCGGTGACGGTGATGTCCGACCGGCGCAGCTTGGGGTTTTTCCGCTGCCTGATCGTGCGGAAGAGGGCGGGGTGGCGTTTGACCGCTGCGGGGTCGGCCGCCTCGTCGTGCTGCTGGCCGGCCATGGCGCGGGTCCTTTCCTCGGAGTGAAGCAGTCCAAGGGAACCTTCTGTACGGCGATGGCGGATGCAAACCGAAGTCCCGCGGAAGTGGGACTTCGGTCACAGCGTTCCCGGGCAGTCAGATGCCGAGGTCCTTGATGATCTTCGCTACGTGGCCCGTGGCCCGTACGTTGTAGAACGCGTGCTCGACCTTGCCCTGTTCGTCGACGACGATCGTGGAGCGGATCACGCCGGTCACGGTCTTGCCGTACATCTTCTTCTCGCCGAAGGCGCCGTAGCTCTCCAGGACCTGCTTGGACGGGTCGCCGACGAGGGTGACCTTGAGGCTCTCCTGGTCGCGGAACTTCGCGAGCTTCTCCGGCTTGTCGGGGGACACGCCGATGACGTCGTATCCGGCGCCCGCGAGCAGGTCGAGGTTGTCCGTGAAGTCGCACGCCTGCTTGGTGCAGCCCGGGGTGAGCGCGGCGGGGTAGAAGTAGACGATGACCTTGCGGCCCTTGTGGTCGGCGAGCGAGACGTCCTTGCCGTCCGCGTCGGGCAGGGTGAAGGCGGGGGCGGTGTCGCCGGGGGTGAGTCGCTCGCTCATGGTTCTCCGTAGGTCGTGGGGCGGGCTCGCGGTCGTACGTGCCCGAGCGTAATCGGGGGTGCCGTCGGGTGCGGTCGGGGTGGAGCTGACAGACTGTCGCCCAAGGACTACCGGACACGACGACGGAGGCAGCGCGGTGTCGGATTCCAGGACCCCGGCGCAGATCGAGGCGGACATCGTCCGCAGGCGCGGGCAGCTCGCCGAGACGCTGGACGAGATCGGGGTGCGGGTGCACCCGAAGACGATCGTCGGCGACGCGAAGGCCAGGGTGGCCTCCCGGGTGGACCAGACGGCGGGGCGGGCGTTCGTCGCCGTGAACAGGACGGTCGCGGGGGTGCGGGCGCCGTTCGTCGGGCACGACGGAGCGCCCCGGCTGGAGCGGGTGGTGCCGGTGGCGCTGCTCGCGGTCGGGCTGGTGGGGCTGCTCGTGATGGCGGGCAGGCCCGCGAGGCGCCGGAAGGGATGAGCGGTTCCCGCGGCGGTCCGTGTCACCCCTCCGGCGTACGGACGCGCCGCGGGCAGGTAGGTTCTGGGGCGTGAGCGAGAACTCCCCCAGCCAACACGACAAGCTGCCCATCCGGATGCTGCACGACCGCGTGCTGGTCAGAACCGACATCCCGGAGGGCGAGCGGCGCTCGTCCGGCGGCATCCTCATCCCGGCGACGGCGGAGGTCGGCCGGCGGCTGGCCTGGGCCGAGGTGGTGGCCGTGGGGCAGAACGTCCGTACGGTGACGCCGGGGGACCGGGTGCTGTACGACCCGGAGGACCGGGCCGAGGTCGAGGTGCGCGGGGTGGCGTACGTACTGATGCGGGAGCGTGATCTGCACGCGGTCGCCGCCGACCGGTTCGAGGGGTCCCAGGACTCGACCGGGCTTTATCTGTAGGGCGCCCCCGCCCAGGGCGCAGACGTCGGCGGTCGTCTCCCCGCGGGCTGTTTGCTACGTTGGGGTGAACCCGACGAGACGCGCCGTACCGGGTCAATCGAAAGACGACGCACCTGTTGTCCGTGCTTTCTGTGCCGGAGGTGCCGTCATGGCGTGGGTTCTGTTGGTCGTCGCGGGTCTGGTCGAGGTCGCCTGGTCGATCGGGATGAAGTACACCGAGGGGTTCACGCGGCTGTGGCCGAGCGTGTTCACGGGTGCCGGGATCGTGGTCAGCATGGTGCTGCTCGCGCAGGCGGCGAAGACGCTGCCGATCGGTACGGCGTACGGCGTGTGGGTCGGGATCGGCGCGGCCGGTGCGGCGGTGCTCGGCATGGTGGTGCTGGGGGAGCCGGTGTCCGCCGCCCGGATCTTCTTCGTCTCGTTGCTGGTGGTGGCCGTGGTGGGGCTGAAGGTCACGTCCGGGCACTGAGCGCGGCGCCGGAGTCCTGGCGCTGCGGGGCCGCGGGCGGACCCTGTCCGGCCGTACCGGCGTCGGGCGCGCCTCCCGGGGGTCCCTGGTCCCGCGCGTCTCCCGCGCTGCCGCCGCCCGCGGTGTCTCCCGGGCCGCCCTGGCCGCCGACGGGCGGTCCCTGGCCGGCGCCGCCGCCCGTGGTGGTCGTACCGCCGTCCGTGCCGCCCGGCGGCGGGGGGCGGTGGCCCGGGGGCGGGCTCTGGCCTCCGTCGGCGCCGCCGGTGGTGGCGCCGCCCGCGCCGTCCGCGCCCCCCGTCCGGCCCTGTGACGGGCCCTGGGTCTGCCCCTGTGTGCGGCCCGGGGTGCTGGGCCGCGGCGAGGCGCTGCCGGGCATGCCGGACTCCAGCGACTGCTCCGGGTCCGGCGAGGCGCTCTCCTCGGCGCCGGCCGCGACCTGGAGGTCGAAGTCCTGTACGGGGGTGGCGCGCAGCGCGGCCGCGGTGTATTCGCCCCAGATGGCGGCGGGCGCGCCGCCGCCGTTGATCCGGGCCTGGCCGAGCGCTCCGTACAGCGGCTTCTGCTGGGCCGTCTTCGGGTCGGCGCCCATGACGGCGACGACGGTGGCCAGGTTCGGGGTGTATCCCGCGAACCAGGCTGCCCGGTCCTCCTCCGCCGTGCCGGTCTTGCCCGCCGCGGGGCGGCCGGCGGACAGGGCGGCGGTGCCGGTCCCGCCGTCGACGACGCCGCGCAGCACGGCGGTGGTGGTGTCGGCGGCCTCCCGGCTGACGGCCCGGGTGGCGGCCCGCCGCGGCAGTGCGACGTCCGTGCCGTTCTTGGTGACTTTGGTGACGAGCGTGTACGGGACGCGCTCGCCGTGGTGGGCGAGGGTCGCGTACGCCTGGGCCATGTCGAGGACGCTCGGGGTGGCCGGGCCGAGGGCGATGGAGGGGGAGGCGGTGAGGTCGGGGGTGTTGGCCGGGATGCCGAGGGCGACGGCCGTCTTCCTGACGGTGGCGGGGCCGACGTCCTGGGCGAGCTGTGCGTAGACCGCGTTGACGGACTTGTCGGTGGCGGTCCTGATGGTGATGGGGCCGTAGTCCTTGTCGTCCTCGTTGGCCGGGGCGTAGCCGGTGGGTCCGACGGGGCCCTGGACCATGTGGCCGGTGTCGCCGTCGTAGACGGTGTTGGGGGTGATGGTCCGGCCGTCCTGGGTCTCGGAGCCGTTCTGGACGGCGGAGGCGAGGACGAACGGCTTGAAGGTGGAGCCGACCTGGTAGTCGCGGCGGGTGGCGTTGTTGACGTACTGCTTCGTGTAGTCGATGCCGCCGTACATGGCGACCACCCGGCCGGTCGCGGGGTCGATGGAGGTACCGCCCACCCGGACGTTGCGGTCGGCGGCGCGGCTGCTGTCGAGCTGCGAGGTGACCTGGTTGCCGACGGCCTTGACCAGCGCGTTCTGCTTCTTGCGGTCGAGGGTGGTGGTGATCCGGTAGCCGCCGGTGGCCAGGGTGTCGGCGCCGATGATCCGGTGGCCGGCCAGGTAGTCCTCGACGGCCTGGACGAGGTAGCCGCGCTGCCCGGAGAGGCCGGTGGCCGCGGAGCGGATCGGGCCGGGCTCGGGGAACTTCAGGGTGGCGCGGGTGCGGGCGTCGAGCCACTTCTCCTTGACCATGCCGTCGAGGACGTAGTTCCAGCGGGCGACGGCGGCGGGCTTGTTCTCGGGGTGGACGACGACGTCGAACTCGCTCGGCGCGTTGAGCAGCGACGCGAGGTAGGCGCCTTCCGCCGTGGTGATGTCCTCGACGTCCTTGCCGTAGTACGCCTGCGCCGCGGCCTGGATGCCGTACGCGTTCCGGCCGAAGAAGCTGGTGTTCAGATAGCCCTGGAGGATCTGTTCCTTGGACTGTTCGCGGTTGAGCTTGATCGCGATGAAGAACTCCTTGGCCTTGCGGGCGATCGTCTGCTCCTGGCCGAGGTAGTAGTTCTTGACGTACTGCTGGGTGATGGTGGAGCCGCCCTGGGTGCCCTTGCCGGTGGCGGTGTTCCAGGCGGCGCGGACCATGCCCTGCGGGTCGACGGCGGGCTCGCTGTAGAAGCCGCGGTCCTCGGCGGCGAGCACGGCCCGCTGCACGGTCCTGGGCACCTGTGCGAGCTGGACGTTCTCGCGGTTGACGGCGCCGTCGCGGGCGATCTCCGTACCGTCCGCGTACAGGTACACGTTCGACTGGGCGGTGGCCGCGGCGTTGGCGGCCGGGATGCCGACGAGCTTGTAGCCGAGGGCGAAGCCGCCGATCGCGAGGAGCGCGCACACCAGGAACGCGCCGAGCACCATGCGCCGGGACGGGAGGAAACGGCGCCGGCGCCGACCGGTCCGCTGCTGTGGCTCGTCGTTCATGTGTCTGGAGACCCCTCGGCCGTGGCCGAAGGTTGACTCCCCGGCATAACGGTGTCGTATCAGTCCATTCGTAACGCAGGCATAAGAAACGCTGCGCAGCCCTATGAAACACGGCCAGAACGGTCCGGAGGGCCGGACGCGATGGGCCGGAGCGGTGGTACCCGGATATTCGGCCGGATGTCCGGTCGCGATATCTGGTCGCGATATCTGGTCGCGATGTCTGGTCGCGATGTCCGGTCGCGATGTCCGGTCGCGATGTCCGGTCGTGGTGTTCGGTCGTGGTGTCCGGTCTCGATATTCGGTCGCGGTGGCCCGTCCGGCCGGACTAGGGTCGTGCGCTTTGGTGCCTGCGGCCTGACGGCCCGGGACGGAAGAGAAAGGGGCCCTTCGTGCGGCTCTACTTAGCGGTGGCCGCAGGAGGGTTCCGGCGTCACGCGACGTACCGGGTGGCCACCGTGGCCGGTGTGTTCACCAACACGGTGTTCGGCTTCATCATCGCGTACACCTACACCGCCCTCTGGGACGAACGGCCCCAGCTCGGCGGTTACGACCTCTCCCAGGCCGTCACCTTCGTCTGGCTCGGCCAGGGGCTGCTGATGACCTGCGCCATGATGGGCGGCGGCTTCGAGGACGAGCTGATCGAGCGCATCCGTACCGGCGACATCGCCGTCGACCTCTACCGCCCCGCCGACCTCCAGCTCTGGTGGCTCGCCGGGGACCTGGGCCGCGCGGCCTTCCATCTGCTGGGGCGCGGCATCGCGCCGATGGTGTTCGGCTCGTTCGTCTTCGACCTGGCGATGCCGGGCTCGGCGCTGGTCTGGCCGGCGTTCCTGCTCGCCGTGTTCCTCGGGGTCGTCGTGAGCTTCGCGATCCGCTATCTCGTCGCGCTCTCCGCGTTCTGGCTGCTGGACGGCGCGGGCGTGGCGCAGATCTCGTTCCTGGCGGGGACGTTCTTCTCCGGGCTGCTGCTGCCGCTCACCCTCTTCCCCGGGGTGCTGGGCGAGATCGCGCGGGCGCTGCCCTGGTCCTCGCTGCTCCAGGTCCCCGCCGATGTGTTCCTCGGCCGGCGGGCCGGGTGGGACCTGGCGGGGGCGTACGCGTTCCAGGCCGGCTGGGCGGCGGCGCTGCTGGTGGCCGGGCGGCTGCTCCAGGGCGTGGCGACGCGCAGGGTGGTGGTCCAGGGTGGCTGACGAGACGCTGTCGGACCTCTCCGGCCGGGGACGGTCCGGGACACCGGAGCGCGACCGGCCGGAGGTGTGGATTCCGCGGGCCTCGCGTGCGGCGGTGCTGCGGGACGGGCTGCGGGCGTACGGACTGATCGTCGCCATGTGGATGCGCTCCACGATGACCTACCGCGCCTCCTTCGCGATGACGGCGCTGGGGAACTTCGCGGTGACCGTCTTCGACTTCGTGGCGATCCTCGTGATGTTCACGCACGTCGACGCCCTGGGCGGCTTCTCGCTGCCCGAGGTGGCCTTCCTGTACGGGACGTCCGCCACCGCCTTCGGCCTCGCCGACCTGCTCCTCGGCTCGATGGACCGGCTGGGGCGCCGGGTGCGCGACGGCACGCTCGACACGCTGCTGGTACGGCCCGTCCCCGTACTGGCGCAGGTCGCGGCGGACCGGTTCGCGCTGCGCCGGGTGGGCCGGGTCGTCCAGGGGCTGCTGGTGCTGGGGTACGCGCTGCTCGTCGTGGACATCGACTGGACGTCCGTACGGGTGCTGATGGTGCCGATGATGGTGCTCTGCGGGACGGCGATCTTCGCCTCCGTGTTCGTGGCGGGCGCGGCGTTCCAGTTCTGGGCGCAGGACGCGGCCGAGGTGCAGAGCTCGTTCACATACGGCGGGACGACGCTGCTCCAGTACCCGCCGACGCTCTTCGCGAAGGACCTGGTGCGCGGCGTGACGTTCCTGGTGCCGCTGGCCTTCGTCAACTGGATCCCGGCGCTCTACGTGCTGGGCCGGGAGAACCCGCTGGGGCTGCCCGCCGCGGTCGCGTTCCTGCCGCCGGTGGTGGCGTGCGGGTGCTGCGCGCTGGCGATGGCGGCGTGGCGGGCGGGGCTCCGGGCGTACCGCAGCACGGGGAGCTGAGCCGGGTGCGGAGGAACGGGGCCGGTGCAGGAACGCCGGGACAGGGACCGGAACGCCGGGACTGGAACAGGAACGCCGGGACAGGCACAGAACAGGGAACGGAAGAGAGAGGGCACGCGGATGACGACGGACGACGCGGCGGGTTTCATCGAGCTGGACGGCGTCGAGAAGGTCTTCGACGTGCGCCGGAAGACCGGCCCGCTGCGCCGCGAGAAGCACCGGGTGCGGGCGGTCGACGGCATCAGCTTCCGGGTGCCGCGCGGCGAGATGGTCGGCTACATCGGCCCGAACGGCGCCGGGAAGTCCACCACCATCAAGATGCTCACGGGCATCCTCACCCCCAGCGGCGGCCGGCTGCGGGTCGCGGGCATCGACCCGTCGCGCGAGCGTACGCGGCTGGCGCACCGCATCGGCGTGGTCTTCGGGCAGCGCACCACGCTCTGGTGGGACCTGCCGCTGATCGACTCGTACCGGCTGATGCACCGGATGTACCGGATCCCCGACGCCCGGTTCCGGACCAATCTGGAGCGGTGCGTGGAGCTGCTGGATCTCGGTGAGCTGCTTGACGTACCGGTACGGCAGCTCTCGCTGGGCCAGCGGATGCGCGGCGACATCGCGGCGGCGCTGCTGCACGACCCGGAGGTGCTGTATCTGGACGAGCCGACGATCGGGCTCGACGTGGTCTCCAAGGCGAAGGTGCGGGAGTTCCTGCGCGACCTGAACACGGAGCGCGCGACGACGGTGCTGCTGACCACCCACGACCTGACCGACATCGAGCAGCTCTGCAGCCGGGTGATGGTCATCGACCACGGGCGGCTGCTGTACGACGGGGCCCTGGCCGGGCTGCACGAGGTGGGGGAGAGCGAACGGACGCTCGTCGTCGACCTGGAGCGCGAGCTGCCGCCGGTCGACGTGGTGGGCGCGGGGGCGCGGGTGGTGAAGGTGGAGGGGCCGCGGCAGTGGCTGGCGTTCCCGGCGACGGAGTCGGCGGCGCCGCTGGTTGCGCGGATCGCGGCGGAGTATCCGCTGGTGGATCTCTCGGTGCGGGAGCCGGACATCGAGTCGGTCATCGCCAAGATGTACGTGGATCGATCAGCCGTGTGACGTGGGCCTCAGCGGGTGGCTACTCTGCTCCTATGACGAGTGAACGGCCTGAGACGCGTGCCTCCGACGCCGAGCGTGAGCAGGTGGCGGAGCGGCTCCGTGAGGCGATGACCGAGGGCCGGCTCACGATGGAGGAGTTCGACGAGCGGCTCGGCGTGGCCTACAAGGCGCGTACGCACGGCGAGTTGGTTCCGCTGGTACGGGACCTTCCCGCGCCCGGGACGACGACGGACGTGGCGCGGATAGCGGACGGCGCCGTGGCCAGGGACGGGGACGGGGAGAGCGCCCCGACCGCCTGGGCCGACCGCGTCGGCCGCGAACCGGCCACGTCCAAGGGCGCGTTCGCGTTCTGGGGCGGGTTCGGCCGCAGGGGGACGTGGACGGTGGGCCGGAAGTTCACGGCCGTCGTCTTCCAGGCGGGCGGCGAGATCGATCTGCGCGAGGCCCGGTTCGAGGACCGCGACGTGGTGATCCGCTGCTACACCGTCATGGGCGGTGTCCATGTCACGGTCCCGCCGGACATGGACGTCGAGGTCAGGGGCTTCGGCCTGATGGGCGGCTTCGGCGAGGCGCCGCACGACGGATCGGCGGTGAGCCCCGGCTCGCCGCGGGTGATCGTCACCGGGTTCGCGCTGATGGGCGGGGTCGGGGTGGAGCGCAAGCTCCGGGACGCGGAGAAGCGCAGGCTCAAGGAGGAGCGCAAGCGCCAGCGGCTGGAGAAGAAGGCGGAGCGGAAGGAACTGGACTGACCGCCCCGTCTCCGCCTCCGCGCCACCGTCGCGCCTCCGGCTACAGCTCGGCGGGGGCCTTCGCCTCCAGCAGTTCGAGGCTGAGCGAGCGGCCCATCGCCCGGTATCCGGCGTCGCTCGGGTGCAGGCCGTCGCCCGAGTCGTACAGCGGCCTGATCCGCTGCGGGGCGTACGGGTCGCGCACCACCCGGTCGAAGTCCACGACGTCGTCGAAGACCCCGCCCGCCCTGATCTCCGCGTTGACCCGCTCCCGTACGGACTCGGCGGCCGGGCTGTACCCGCGATAGGCGCCGAACGGCGTCAGCGTCGAGCCGATGACGCGCAGCCCGCGCGCGTGCGCCTGCCGGGTCAGCTCCCTGAGCCCGGCGGTGATCCTGGCCGGGTCGCGCTCGGCGCCGCGCAGGATGTCGTTGACGCCGAGGTCGATGACGACGGTCCTGGCCCCGGCGCGTTCGAGGACGTCGCGGGAGAAGCGGGAGACACCGCTCGCGCCCTTCCGGTCCCGTACGGAGTCCGCCAGGATCCGGTTGCCGCCGATGCCCTCGTTGAGCACGGCGATGTCCCGGTCGCGCAGCCGGGCCGCGAGGATGTCCGGCCAGCGGTGGTTCGCGTCGGGGCGGGAGCCCACGCCGTCGGTGATCGAGTCGCCGAAGGCGACCACGGCCCCCCGCGCGTCGCGGTTCTGGACGTCGACGGCGGTCAGATACCGCCAGGACCTGCTCGGCTCGGTGTACGGGACCCCGGTGGTGTCCCGCGTGCGGTCGCCGTCGGCGAGGTACGAGGTCTGGAGCGCGTACGGGTGGTACGTGACGGGCCCGCTCGCGACCGGTGTGTGGAGCGTGACCAGCAGATCGCCGTCGTAGGGCACGCGCATCACCACCGGGTCGCTGATGATCTGCCCGCCGGCCGGTATGGTCACCGCGGCCCGCCCGCCGAAGGAGAGCTGCCGCAGGGTCCCTCCGGCCGCGCGCGGGCCGCCCGCGCCGACCGCGACGGAGGCGTGGCCGACCAGGAGCGGGGTGGGGCTGTAGAGGTTGGAGAGGGTGACCCGGACGCCGGTACCACCGATGGTGGTGTGCACGACGTTACGGATGGAACGCCCGGGATAGCCGTACGGGACGTCCTTCTCGGCCCCGGCCGGGGCGGTGGCCCACGTTCCGGTCCAGGCGTCGGCGGAGGCGGGCGCGGCCCGGCCGCCGGTGGACGGGGCCTGGGCCCGCGCCTCTCCCGTACCGCCGCCGCCCGTCGCCGCGCCGTTCGGGCCGGACGTACCGTTCGAGCCGGACGCCGTGCCGTTCGAGCCGGACGTGCCGTTCGGGCCCGCCGTACCGTTCGGGCCCGCCGCGATGCCGGAGGGGGCCTCCGACCCCGCGGCCAGCAGGCCGAACCCGCCGAATATGGCGGCGCACACCAGCGCCACCACCCCTATCAGCCCCCCGAGCAGGGCAAATCCGCGCTGTCTGGTCATGTCCCCCGTATCCCCTCACCCCTGCGTTCGCCTCCATCATCCGGCATCGCCCGGGGAACTCGACGCGCGCCCCGGGAGTACGTCAGGAAGGGACAATGTGTACGAGTGGGTCCGGCCACGAGGCCCATGAGCATGAGGCCCATGAGTGTGTACGCGGACGGGTGGAGCGGATGGAACGTACGGATCCGGACAAGTCGGCTCCGCGTGAAGAGCTGACGCCGGGAGCGGCAGAGGCGGCAGGGGCGACAGGCGCGGCGGGGGCCGCCGGGCCGGCCGGGGGGCCGAGGGCGGCGGCTTCCGGCGGGACGGGCGCCAGGCGGCCGGCGACCCTGCCCGGCTTCTCCTACACGGCCGCCGACGAGGAGAAACGGCGCGGCGTGCGCCGGATGAAGGCCACCGCCACCGGCCTGCTCGTCTTCGTCGCGCTGGTCTTCGTCCTCGCGACCTGGGCGAAGAACTCCGGCGCGGGCCCCTGGGCCGGCTATGTCGCCGCGGCGGCCGAGGCGGGCATGGTCGGCGCGCTGGCCGACTGGTTCGCGGTGACGGCGCTCTTCCGGCACCCGCTGGGCCTGCCCATCCCGCACACCGCGATCATCCCGCACAAGAAGGACCAGCTCGGCGCCTCGCTGGGCTCCTTCGTGGGGGAGAACTTCCTCTCCGCCGATGTCGTACGCACCCGGCTGCGCGCCCTCGGCATCGGCGGCCGGCTCGGTACCTGGCTCGCCGAGCCCGACCACGCCGACCGCGTCACCGCCGAGCTGTCGACGGCGCTGCGCGGCGCCCTCACCGTGCTGCGGGACGCGGACGTCCAGGCCGTCGTCGGCGAGGCGATCACCCGCCGCGCGGACGCCGCGGAGATCGCGCCGGGCATCGGGAAGACGCTGGACAAGGTCGTCGCCGACGGCGCCCACCACCGCGCCGTCGACCTGATCTGCGCGCGGGCGCACGACTGGCTGGTGGAGCACGGGGACTCGGTCATGGACGCGGTCCAGGGCGGCGCCCCGGGGTGGACGCCGCGCTTCGTGGACCGCAGGATCGGGGACCGCGTCTACAAGGAGCTGGTGCGCTTCGTCACCGAGATGCGCGACATGCCGGCGCACCCGGCGCGCGGCGCGATCGACCGCTTCCTGCGCGACTTCGCCGCCGACCTCCAGTCGGACACGGACACCCGGGCGCGGGTCGAGCGGCTGAAGTCGGAGCTGCTGGCGCGGCCCGAGGTGCAGGACATCATCGCCTCGGCCTGGGCGTCCGTACGCACCATGATCATCTCGGCGGCCGAGGACGACCGCAGCGAGCTGCGCCTGCGGGCGCGCGCCTCGCTGCTCTCGCTGGGCGGCCGGCTGGCGACGGACGACCGGCTCCAGGGGAAGGTGGACGGGTGGGTCGAGGACGCGGCGGCCTATCTCGTCTCCACGTACCGGGGCGAGATCACCTCGCTGATCTCGGACACCGTCGCGAGCTGGGACGCCGCCGACACCTCGAAGAAGATCGAGGCCAACATCGGCCGGGACCTCCAGTTCATCCGGATCAACGGCACGGTGGTCGGCGCGCTGGCCGGGCTGCTGATCTACACGGTGTCGCACGCGCTGGGCGCGTGAGAATCCCGGCCCAGGCCCGATCGTAGAAAAGTGCTGGGCGCGTGTACCGGACCCTGTCGTCCGTTCACGCGCCCAGCCACCATGGGGGAGTTGCCGTTAAGTACGCGGCCCGGCCCCGGGGTGTTCAACGCGTACGAAAAAACTTTTCTGCGGCTCACGGCGATGCTGTCGCGCCGGTCCTCCTGGGCTCCTGACCGTTCTCGACGATCCGGCCGTCGCTCAGCTCCACCACCCGGTCGGCCAGTTCGAGCAACTGAGGGTCGTGCGTGGCGACCAGCGCGGTCGCGCCCTCGCTCCGTACGACCGTACGCAGCAGCTCCATCACCGCGAGCCCGGTGTGCGCGTCCAGTTGGGCGGTCGGCTCGTCGGCGATCAGCAGGGCCGGCCGGTTGGCGAGGGCGCGGGCGATGGCCACCCGCTGCTGCTGACCGCCGGAGAGTTCGCCCGGGCGCTGCGCCGCGTGGTCGGTGAGGCCGACGAGGGCCAACAGCAGCGCCACCCGCTCCTCGCGCTCACGCGCCGCCGCCTTGCGCAGCCGCAGCGGCACGCCCACGTTCTCCGCCGCGGTGAGGATGGGGATCAGGCCGAAGGACTGGAAGACGAATCCGACGCGGTCGCGGCGGAGTTCCAGGAGTTCGTTCCCGCCGAGTGACGAGAGGTCGGTGCCGTCGACGACGACCCGGCCCCGGTCCGGCGCGTCCAGGCCGCCGATCAGGTTGAGCAGTGTGGTCTTGCCGGCCCCGGACCGCCCTTTGAGGGCGACCAGTTCACCCCGCGGGACGTCGAGGGAGGCGCCGCGCAGCGCGTGGACGGCGGTGGGGCCGGTGCCGTACGAGCGGTGCAGGTCCTCGACGCTGACCATCGGGCCGGACGCGCCGGGGGGTGGGGTGGTGTTCCGCCCGGCGCCGGTGTCGTGCGTGCCGGTGTCGTGGGTACCCGTGTTGTGCGTACCTGTGGTGTGCGTGCCGGTGTCGTGCGTGTTGGTGTGTTCCGTCATGGGCGCATCCCCTGCGCGTCGTGGCCTGTGGTGTCGCCCGGCCACAGTATGTGCGGGCACCGCAGGGTAGGCAATGGGATGGTTTTCTGTTTGGCTGGGCGTGGATCGACGGGGGAGACCCGGAGAGGGAGCCGTTCTGCCGGACGGCGCACGGGTTGTCGGGGGAAGTGTGACGGGGTTCGTTTTTCTGCGCGCGGCGGGGCATCGGCTGCTGCTGGCCGCCGCGCTGCTCGCGGTGGTGCTGACCACCTGTGTGCTCGCCTCCCTCACCGCGTTCTCCACCTCGGTGGGGGACACCGCCCTGCGCGAGACGCTGCGCGGCCGGGACGCCGCCTCCGCCGTGCTCGTCATCAGCGCGGACGTTCCGGAGCGGGAGCGGGACGCGGCGCAGCGGGCCGTGGTCCGAGGCGCGCGCGAGTCGTTCGACGGGCTGCCGGTGACCGTACGGAAGCTGGAGCGCTCGGGACCGTACGCGCTGCCCGAGTCGCTCCGGGCGTCCACCGCGCCCGTGGCCGGGGACAAGCCGGACCTGACGCACTTCGCCGCCCTGGACCGCTCCCGGATCACCCTGGTGGCGGGCGAACTGCCGGGCACGGACGCGAGTACGGGCACGGACGCGGGCGCAGGTGAGGACGCGGACGGGAGCGTCCCCGTGGCCCTGCCCGAAGAGGCCGCCCGGCGGCTGGAGTTGGCTCCGGGCGCGCGGATCGCGCTCACCGACCGGCTCACCGACGACCGGCTGACCGTCCGGATCACCGGGGTCTACCGGGCCACCGACCCCACCGACCCGTACTGGCGGCTGGACGCGCTCGGCGGGCGCGGCATCCGCGAGGTCGACTTCACCACCTACGGCCCGCTCCTCACGGACGCGTCCGTCCTCGCCGCCGGGCAGGTCTCGCGCGCCGCCACCGGCTGGCTGGCCGCCGCCGACTACCGGGGCATCACCACCGACCGGCTCGACGCCCTGCGCACCGCAGCCACCCAGGTCCCCGAGCGGCTGCGGGAGGAACCGGCGCTCGGCGGCGCCGCGACGGTGACCACGGCGCTGCCGGCCCTCCTCGACCGGACCGAGCGGGCGCTGCTGGTGTCCCGGTCCGCTCTGGTCATCGTCGCGCTCCAGCTGCTGCTGCTCGCCGCGTACACCCTGCTCCTGGTGGCCCGGTCGCTCGGCGCGGAACGGGCGGGCGAGACCGGCCTGTTGCGGGCGCGCGGCGCCTCGCGCGCCCGGCTGGCCGCGCTCGCCGCCACGGAGGCGCTGTTCCTGGCGCTCCCGGCGGCCCTCTGCGCCCCGCTCCTCGCGGCCCCGCTGACCGGCCTGTTCGCTCGTTCGTCCGCGCCCGGCGACGGCGCGGCGGGCGACGGCGCGGCGGGCGCGGGGACCGGCCTCGGTGACCTCCCGCCCTGGCCGGTGTGGCTCGTCGCGGCGGCGGTCGCGCTCGGCTGCGCGGCGGTCGTCGTCCTGCCCGCCCTCGCCGGGAACGCCGGGGCGCCCGGGACCGCCGAGGCGACCGGCGGCGGGCGCGGCCGGGCCGCCGCCCTGCCCGCACCCGTACGGGCGGGCGCCGACCTCGCGCTGCTGGTCGTCGCGGCCCTGGCCTACTGGCAGTTGGACCGGCAGACCGGCACCGGGACGGGAGCCCTCGGCAGCGACCGCGAGGGCCGCCTCGGCATCGACCCGCTGCTCGTCGCCGCGCCCGCGCTGGCGCTGCTCGCCGGTACGGTGCTCACCCTGCGCCTGCTGCCGCCCCTGGCCCGGCTCGCCGAGCGCCGCGCCGCGCGCAGCCGCGCGCTGCCCGGCGCGCTGGCCGCCCACCGCCTCGCCCGCCGGTCGCTGCGCGGCGCCGGGCCCGCCCTGCTGCTGGTCCTCGCGGTGGCGACGGGCCTGCTCGCCCTCGGCCAGAGCGCGTCGTGGGACCGTTCGCAGCGCGACCAGGCGGACTTCGCCACGGGCGCGTCGGTACGCGTGCTGGACGGCAGGCCCGCCGACCCCGGCCAGGCCGGTCTCTACGCCGCGCTGCCGGGGGTACGCCAGGTGGCCCCCGCGCACCGTACGGAGGCGGGCCTCTCCGGCGGCCTGTCGGCGACCGTACTCGCGCTGGACACGGCACACGCCGACGAAGGACTGCTGCTGCGCGCCGATCTCGCCGACGAACCCGCGGAGAGCCTGCTGGGCAGGGTGACCGCCGGGGTGACGAAGGAAGGGGCGGACGAGGGGGCGGACGGGCCCGTACGGGAAGACCGGGAACGTACCGGGATCGCCCTGCCCGACGACACCCGCCGGCTCGGCCTCGACGTGCGGCTCACGGCCGGGAAGAACGCCTCGGGCGCGCCGCCGACCGGGCGCACCGCCGCCCTGCTGGTGGTGGTCGAGGACCGCTACGGCATCCCGTACCGGCTCAGCGCCGGACAGGTGCCGGTCGACGGGCGGCTCCACCGGGCCACCGTCGATCTCGACCTGACCGCCGCACGCACCCACAGCGCCCCGGCCGGGCCGCTCCGCCTGACCGGGCTGCGGCTCGGCGGGGTGGCCGGGCAGGAGTCCGAGCAACACCGGCTGACCGTCGAGCGGTTGCTCGCCACCGGAGACACCGGAGACACCGGAGACACCGGAGACACCGGAGCCACTGACGCCACCGGAGCGGCGGGAGCCACCAAAGCCGGCCCCGCGCCCGCCTCCGTCCCCGTCCCCGTCCCGGCCGACGTGCGCTGGCGCGGCAGCGCCACGGTGACGGCCGGCGCCGGGGAGAGTGAGCCGAAGGACCTGGAACCGACCGCGTCCGCCCCCGACTCCGCATCCCCGTCCGCCCCGGCGCTCCTGACCGTCACGTACCCGACCGGGCAGGCCTCCCAGGACTCCGGCTTCTTCTCCGTACGGCTCGATGTCGTGGGCGCCGCCGCCCCCGAGCGGATCGCGGCCGTCGCCACCGACGCCTTCCTCCGTGCCACCGGGGTCACCCTCGGCGGCAGTGTCGACCTGACGCTGGCGGGCGAGCAGGTCCGGGTGACCGTCGTGAAGACCGTACGGGAGCTGCCCACGACCGGATCGGCGACGGGCACCGGCACGGACACCGACCCGGACCCGGCCGCGGCGACCGGCGCACCGGCGGACGCACAGGCAGTCACGGGCGCGGACACCGGCGGCGGCGGTGCCCTCCTCGTCGACCTGCGGGCCGTCAACGCGGCTCTCGCCGCGCGGACCGACCGCTCCCTCGCCCCCACCGAGTGGTGGCTGAGCACCGCCCCCGGCGCCGCCGCGCAGGTCGCCGCCGCGCTCCGCGACCGCTCCGACGGCACCGAGCCCGCCCGGGTGCTCGTACGCGACGAGACGGCGGCCGGACTGCTCGGCGACCCGCTCGGCGACGGGCCGCGCTCCGCGCTGATCGCCGTCGCGCTGGCCGCCGCCGCGCTCTCCGCCGTAGGCTTCGCGGTCGGCGCCGCCGCTTCCCTGCGCGAGCGGACCGCCGAACTCGCCGTCCTGCGCGCCCTCGGAGCGCCCCGCCGGGGACTCGCCCGGCTGGTGGTGACGGAACAGGGCGTGCTGATCGGCATCGGCCTGGCCGTCGGCGCGGCGCTCGGCGTCCTGCTGACTCGGGCGCTCGTCCCGCTGACCGTGCTGACCTCCGGCGCGGCCCGGCCCGTCCCCCAGGTGCTCGCGGAACTCCCGCTGCCCCAGGTGACCCTGTTCCTCGCGGGCGTAGCGGCCGTACCCCTGCTGATCACCGCCGTCCTCGCCGCCCGGCGCGGCGCCGGCCTCGCGGCCGCGCTCCGCCACCAGAGGGACCACTGACATGACCCGTACGCACGAACCCGCCACCCCCGAACCCGCCACCCCAGGACCCACCACCGCAGGACCCACCACCGCCGGCCCCACCACTCCCGGCCCGGCCCGGAAGGCGCGCGGCACGCGCCCCGTCGCACCCTGGGTCCGCACCCGGCTGCGGACCGCGCCCGGGGTCGCCGCCGCCTTCGGGGCGCTCGTCCTGCTCACGGCCTTCCTCGCCGCCGCGTTCCCCCGGGCCGTCGACGCGTACGAGACCGACGGGCTGCGCCGCGAGATCGCCGGCACGCCCGCCACCGGCACCATGGTGCAACTGACCGCTCCCCAGGCGGGCCTGGAGATCCCCGAGCCCCGGCGGGTGGCCTCGATGCTGCCCGACGCGCTCGAAGCCGTGCACCGGCAGGCGGCGGCGAGCCTGCTGAGCCCGCTGCGGGTGGACCTCGGCCGGTCCGCCTACGGGGTACGCACCGGCGAGCCCCTGACCGGCACGGACCGCTGGCTGCCGCGCCCCGAGGGGATTCCGCCCCGCTTCACCCTGGCCACGCAGTCGGACGTGGCCGCGCACGCCACCGTACGGAGCGGACGCCTCCCGGCCGCGGAGCCGGGCGTCGGCCCGCGCACGACGGAGCTGGAGGCCGCCGTCACCACGGCGACCGCCCGCGAACTGCGGTTGCGCGTCGGCTCCGTACTCAACCTGAGCGATCGTTACGGGACACCGGCCCTCACTGTGCGGATCACCGGCCTGGTCGAACCCCGCGATCCCGGGGGAAGCTACTGGTCCGCCGAGCCGCTTCTGCGCACCCCGGGGCTGAACGCCCTGCCGAGCCTGCCGCCCGCGCTCCGCTGGGAGGCGGGGCTGCTGCTGGCGCCCGAGGCCGCGCCCGCGCTCCTCGGCACCCGTACGGACACGGAGAAGTACTGGCGCTTCGCCCCCGTCACCGACGGGCTGACCGCCGCCGACGCGGTGGAGCTGGGGCGGCGCACCGCGTCCCTCGAAAGCGGCCCCGACCTGCTGCGGATGCGGGAGATCGCGGGCGGGAACGCGGTCGTCCGGACCGGCCTCGGCACGGTCGTCGCCTCCCACCTCGCGACGCGCGAGGAGATCGCGCGCGTGGTCGTCGTCGCGGCCTTCGGGATCGGCACCGTCGCCGCCGTCGTCCTCGCGATGGCCGGCGGTCTGATCGCCGCGGGCCGCACCGCCGAACTCGCCCTGCTGCGTTCGCGCGGCGGCTCCCTGCTCGGCATCGGCGGCCGGCTGCTCGCGGAGAGCGCCGTGATCGCGCTGCCCGCCGCCGGGGCCGGGCTGCTGCTCGCGGTGCTGATGGTGGACGGATCCGGGGCGGGGGCCGGGATCGGGCCCGGGACCGGCGGCGCGACCGGGGTACGCCTGCTGCCCGCCGTGTTCGCCGCGTCCGCCGTCGCGCTGCTGGCCTGCGTGGTGCTCCCGCTGCGCGCCGTTCCGCCGCTGCGCAGGGCGCGTGCGTACGGGGGCCGCGACGACCTGGCGGCATCCCGGCCGAGCCGCCGCCGTACCGTGGCCGAACTGACCCTGCTCCTGCTGGCCGTGGCCTCGGTGGCGGCACTGCGCCGCAGAGGCACCTCGTCCGGTTCGTCCGGCTCGTCCGGCTCGTCCGGCGGTGCGGGTGACCTGCTGGTGAGCGCGGCCCCCGTCCTGGTGGCGCTGATCGCCGCGTTCGTCCTCGTACGGCTCTACCCGCTGCCCCTGCGCTACGCGGCCCGTCCGGCGGCGCGGCTGCGTGGGGCGATCGGTTTCCTGGCGCTGGCGCGTGCGGGCCGCTCCCCGGCGTCGTCGACCGCGCTGCCGTTGCTGGCCCTGCTGATCGCGCTGACGACGGCGGCGTTCGGCGGTTCCGTACTGTCCGGGATCACCGAGGCGCGCGACCGGGCCGCCCTGCTGGCCGTCGGCGCGGACGCGCGGATCTCCACCCCGCGCGACGCCCTGCCGCTGCCCGCGGGCGCGGAACGGGCGGCGCGCCAGGTGGACGGCGTACGGGACGTGGCGCCGGTACGGATCGACACGCTCGCGGAACCGGCCCCGTCCACGGAGACCGACACCGGGACCGACACCGGGACCGGAACCGGGACCAGTGGGACGGGGGCCGCGGCCGAGCTGCAGAAGCCCGTCACCCTGATCGGCGTCGAACCCGGCACGTACGCCCGGCTGGCCCGGCACCTGGACCTCGGGGCGTTCCCCGCCGACGCGTTGACGGCACGGGGCCGGGACGGCGTGGTGAACGCGGTGGCGTCCCCCGGCACCGCCGAGCGGCTGGGCACGGAGCCGCGCCGGATCGTCTCGTCGGCCGGTGAGATCACCGTACGGATCACCACGGTCCGGCCCCACACCCCGGCCGCCCCGCGCTCCGAATTCCTGCTGGTGGACAGCGCGGCCCTGACGGCGTCGGCACCGACGACCCTGCTGGTCACGGGGGACCGGCTGGACGGACGCGAGCTGCGGGCGGCGGCGAAGGACACCCGGGCCGGGGCGGACACCAAGGACTCCAAGGCCGGGGAGACCTCCAAGGACTCCAAGACCGGGGCGGACTCTGGCGCCGGGGCCGCCACCTCCCCGAACCACCCCCAGGACCCGGAGGTGAGCCTGCTGAGCGAGGAGCGGGCGGGGTTCACCGCGTCGCCGCTCCAGTCGGGCGCCGAACTGATCTACACCGTTGCCGTCCTGGCCGGCGCGGCCTACACGGTCATCGCCCTTCTCCTCTCCCTCCTGCACACCGCGCCGGAACGCGGCGCACTGCTCGCCCGGCTGCGCACCATGGGCCTCACCACCCGCCAGGGCCGTCAGCTGCTGGGCCTGGAGGCCCTGCCGCAGGCGCTGCTGGCCGCCGGGGGCGGCATCCTCGTCGGCTGGTCCACCATCCGGCTGCTGGCCCCCGGCATCGACCTGGCCCAGCTCGCCGTGGCCTCCACGTCCTCGGTGGGCGGCGTGACGCTCCGTACCGACGGCTGGTCCCTGGGGCTCCCGGCGGCCGGGGTGCTGCTCCTCGCGGGAGCGGTGGCCGCGGGTCAGGCATGGTGGGCGGGCAGACGCGGATCGATCAAAGAACTGAGAGTAGGAGACGCGCGATGACGAAACCGACCCTCGGCGAGCTGGAACGGCAGGCGACCGCGCACCGGGACCGCCCGTCCTACGGGCACGACGCGCTGATCACCTGCGACCGGCTGGTCCGGGTCTTCACCACGGACGGCGTGGAGGTGCAGGCGCTCCAGGGGCTCGATCTCACCGTCCAGGAGGGCGAGTTGATGGCCCTGGTGGGGGCGTCCGGCAGCGGGAAGTCCACGCTGATGAACATCCTCGCGGGCCTGGACGTCCCCACGGCCGGCGCGGCCAGGGTCGCGGGCCGCGATCTGCTCGCGATGGACGCGAAGGTCCGCCTGGGCTACCGCCGCGACGTGGTCGGCTTCGTCTGGCAGCAGACGGCGCGCAATCTCCTCCCGTACCTGACCGCGGTCCAGAACATCGCCCTGCCGATGCAGCTACGGGGCCGTGGCGGCCCGCGGGGCACCGGGCGGCCGCGCGCCGCCCGCACGTCGAGGGCGAAGGGCGAGCGGGCGAGGGAACTCCTGGCGATGCTGGACGTGACCGACTGCGCGGACCGCCGCCCGCACCAGCTCTCCGGCGGCCAGCAGCAGCGTGTGGCGATCGCCGTGGCGCTGGCCAACTCCCCGTCCGTACTCCTCGCCGACGAACCGACCGGCGAGCTGGACTCGGCGTCGGGCGAGCAGGTCTTCGCGGCGTTCCGCCGGGCCAACGAGGAGCTGGGGACGACGATCGTGATCGTCACGCACGACCAGGCGGTCGAGGACGAGGTGCGGCGTACGGTCGCGATCCGTGACGGCCGTACGTCGTCCGAGGTCCTGCGGCGTACGGAGATCGACGCGGAGGGCCAGGAGTCGGTGGTGGCCCGGGAGTACGCGATGCTGGACCGGGCCGGCCGGCTCCAACTGCCCGCGGAGTACACGGCGGCGCTCGGAATGGAGCAGCGGGTATTGCTGGAGCTGGAGCAGGATCACATCCAGGTGTGGCCGGACGGCGGGCGCGGGGCGGACGGCGGGCGCGGGGCGGACGGCGGGCGCGGGGCGGACGGCGGGCGCGGGGCGGACGGGGCGACGCGCTGACCGGCCCGTACCACGGCGGAGGCCCGCTTCCCGCCGCAGAATCGGCGGGGTCACGGCGGACGGCCCGCGCGCGGCGCGCACGGGCCGTCGCGACCACCGTCTCCACCATGTCCGAAGGCGCCGCGCTCAAGGACACCGCCACCACCACGTACGACCTGCACGGCGAGATGACCGGCACCTGCGAGATCCGCAACGGGTTCGTCCACCTCCGCGTCGTCGCGGGCGTCGAGGCGACCGCGCCATCGCCGGGCACCTCCACGAGGCGGTCATCGGCACCCACTTCGCGCGCCTACGTCATCCCCGCCCCCCGGCCGCTCCGTACCTCGGCGGCGAGGGCCCGGACCCGCTCAGGTGGCAGCGCGGCGGGATGCCGTACGGGCGCGGGCGCGCCCCGGCAGGCACCGCACTCCCCGTCGACGAGCGCTTCCGGCCGCCCCGGCGCCCGGCAGCTCGCACACTCCAGGACGGCCACCACCGGCCCCGATGCCACCGGCGCGGCCACCAACTCGGGCGGCAGCTTGGCCACGAGCCGGGACCCTACGAACCCGGCCGGATAATGGACCGGTACGGGCAGTCCACCGGTGAGGGCCCGCAACACGTCCTCCTCACCGGCTCCCCGTACGAACCACTCGGCGGCCAGCGCCTCCAACTCGGCGCAGTCGGCGGCGGACAGCGACAGGGCGGGACACCGCTGCCCGACGGAGGCGAGCACGGCATAAGCCCGAGACCGCTCCGGCAACCGCCCCGGCAGCCGGGCCGGACGCCCGGCGGAGCCCGCCGGACCGGGCGTCGCGCCCGAGTCCGCGCCAGGGGCCGCGCCTGGCTTCGTGTCCGGGCCCAAGGCGAGATCCGGCACCGCTCCCGGGGCATCACCGGCGGGCTGTGCCGCCCAGGAGTCACCGTCCCGGGCGGCCCGGGAGAACCACGTACGGGTGACCCACCGCGCCCCGCCCGGCCCGACCACCACCTCCCGGCGCCGGAAGAGATGCCCAGCCTGCTCAAGGAAGTTCAGGGCGGTACGTAAGGCGCACTGCCCGTACGCCATCACCTTGGCCAGCGCTTTCACCGAAATATCCGCCCCGTCCGGAAGCCGGTCGATGAACCCGGCGATGGCAGCCTCACGCCCCGGAAGCAGCGCGAAGTCATCGCCGGAGCGGCCCGGTTGACCGGCAACCGAACGCTTGCCGTACCCGGCACTGGCCATCGGATGGGAAGCGGTGTGCGCACGCCTCGGCGCATCACTAAACTGCGAATCAGCCATGGGATCGCCTACTTCGATCTCGTCGGTCAGGCCTCCGTCCGGTGCTGGTAACACCAGGCGGAGGCTGTTTTACGTCCAAGGGCACGCTAGACGCTGCTCACCCTGAGTGGCAAGCCGGTCGCAAAAAGTCAACACCCGCCACCCGTGCGTGGCGTGTCGAGCCCGCCCGGCCGCCGCGATACAGAACGCGGCGCACCTCGCCCCACCCGTCCGGAGCGTGCGCCGGGAATACTTCCGGCTCATGGATCAAGGCGTGAGCAGCCGGGAAGCGTGCCGGATCGCCGGCATCAACCGGCGTACCGCCCCCGCGCCCTGGCTCACCCGCGCATCCCGCTGCGCACCGCGCGCACGCTCGCAACCCGCCCCACCTAAGGAATCTCCCCCATGCCCACCTGGAAGAAGACCCTGCGCGCAGCCGGCATACACCGGCTCGACCTGTGCGACGACTACACCCGACAACGCGCTCTCGTGAAGGAGTTCGCCAAGAAGGAGTACCTGGCCGTCCGCCTCCTGCTGCCCACGGCACTGCACCCCCCGGTCATCGCCGCAGTCGCCTTCATGCACTCGACCGACGAGCGCATCGACACCGGCGCCGTCGGCGCCCGCAAACACGCCCTGGCGGAATGGACCGCAGCCGCTCTCACCGCCGTCGACGGCCCCGAGCCCAGTGAAAACGCTACGCTCCGGACGCTCGCCGATGCCGTCCGACGCCACCCCGGCCTGCGCCGACGCATCGACACTTTCCTCGATGGAGCGCACCTCGAAGTCGACTACACCGGCCACGCGACAGAGCAGGACCTGCAGACGTACGTGGACGGCTACTCACTGCCCGCCTTCATGCTCATGGCCGCCTTCGTCGCCCCCACGCGCACCGGCGGGCGTCAGGCATCCTTCGAGGCCGCCTGCCGCGCACTGATCGAGGCCATGCAGCGCGTCGACTACCTCGATGATCTGGCAGAGGACGCGGCCGACGGCGTGATCGGCATTCCGTACCAGGATCTGGCGCGCCACCAGCTCACCGTCGCCGACATATCCCCGGGTGCGCATGACGCCGTGCGACACTCGCTCACGGGGCTCGTGCACGAGCAGGCGGACCTGGCACAGCATCAACTGCACGCCGCAGGCGTGCTTCCGCAGCTCGTCGAGCCCGAGGTGCGCCCCTTTGTCACCGCACTGTGGCAGATGCAGAACCTGAAGCTGTCCGCGATCCGGAACAAGGGCGGCAACCTGGTCGACGGGGGAGCGGAGGCACCGATGCCCGCCGTCTTGAAGATACTGGTGTCCCAGTACCGGGCTGCGCGCCGCGCGCGCGAATAGGACGGTCCGGCCGGCAAGGGCGGGAGCAACTCTCGATGCAGCGGTTGCTGATCGAAAGCAGCGTCCCCATGGGGATCCCACGGAGCGGGTCTGCGGACTCCGGCGTTGTCAGGGTGTGTCAGGCTCGCAGGCCGCCGGAGGCGGTGAGGCGCTCGCCGGTGACCCATGCGGCGTCGTCGGAGGCGAAGAAGACCGCCGCCCGCGCCAGATCCTCGGGCTGACCGATGCGGCCCAGGGGGGTGCGCCCGATCATGTCCGTCTCGGCGTCACTGCCGATGAAGCCGGCCGCGTGGATGCCTTCCGTCTCCACACCGCCAGGGGCCAGGGTGTTCACTCGGATCCCGCGAGGGCCGAGCTCGGCGGCCAGGACTCGCGTCAAGGCATCGACGGCGCCCTTCGTCGCGGCGTACACCGACATCCCCGGCACCGCGCGGGCGCTGTCCAGCGATCCGATGTTGATGACCGACCCGCCGTCGGACCCGAAGTACTTGAGGGCTTCCTGGATCGTACGGATCGGTCCGGTCACGTTGACGGAAAGCTGACGGTCGATCTCCTGCTGCGTGACGGCCTCCAGCGGCTGTGCGTGATAGACACCGGCATTGTTGACGAGGATGTCGAACCGGCCGTACGCGTCCACGGTCCTGGCGAAGAGGCGCTCGACATCCGCAGGCACCGACACGTCGCCCTGCACGGCGATCGCGGTCCCCCCTCGCGCCTGGATGTCCTGCACCACCCGCTCGGCGCCGGCGGCGCTGGAGGCGTAGTTGACCACGACCGACGCTCCGGCCGCAGCGAATTCCCGCGCGATGCCCGCCCCGATGCCCTTGGAAGCACCCGTCACGAGCGCGACCTTTCCCGCCAGTCTCGAATCGGCGTTCTTCGGCGATCCCCCGTCGCCGCGGCCAACACCTGTCTGATTTGCCATGATTGCCACTCCCGTCCATGTCGGTGAGCGTCCGGGTGACGCGGGCCTCCGGGGCAACTGCCCGGGATCGGGACGATGCGTTGTCGAACAGAACCCGCCGGGCGGCCTCGCCGCCACGGGCCCCTCACCGGCACGCCCGTACCGGCTCCCGCCCTGATGGCCACCGCTTTCGGCGGCGGCGATCCACCGGACATGCACCACGGTAGGATCCGCGAGACATAGAGACAAATAGTGTCAGCGCATACTTGAGATTGACATTGCCTATGTCATCGGAAAGTGGAAACGGATGAACCTGCGGCAATACGAATACGCTCTGGCTGTGGCCGAAGAAGGCTCCATGACAGCGGCTGCCGAGCGTCTGCGCGTCACGCAGCCGTCCCTGTCGCAGCAGATCGGCGCTCTGGAAAAGCACCTCGGTGTGCAGCTGTTCACCCGGACACCGGGCGGGGTCACAGTGACCATGGCCGGACGCGCCTTCCTCGCCGAGGCAGAGATCGCGACCACCGCGTCCCGCAGAGCCGTCCTGGCCGCCCGTGCCGCCTCCGGGGAACTGGCCGGTGAACTCATCATCGCCGTCCACATGGGCCTGGGAGCACGACAGCTCCCTCTGGCACTGGGCCGGCTCCGCCACCGCCACCCGAAACTCCAGGTCATTCTCCACGAGGAGCCCGATCCAGCGGATATGGAACGGCTGGCCCGCCAGGGAACACTCGACATGATCCTCGTCCACCGCATCCCCACCGGCTGCACCTTCGACATCCACCCCCTGGGCGAGGAGACCTACGTCGCCGTCCTGCCCGAGGGACACCCGCTCCTCGCCGGCGACAGGGCCCTGCGCATGGCAGACCTTGCGACACAGGGATGGGTGCGCTTCCGCCGCGCCAGCCTGCTCGACGAATACCTCGCCCGCCTGCTCGCCGACGCGGGCATCAGCCCGCCCACGGTGGCCCGAGCCTCACAGATCTCCACCGCCGTGCGACTGGCAGCCCAGGGCTTGGGCGTCACCGTGGTTCCGGCATCGGCCGTGCCCGAAAACTTCGAACAGCTCGCCCGCCCGTTCCTGCCTTCCCTGACCGAACCCGTCATCGTCGGTACACGCCGCCACCCAGGTTCGGCGGAGGCAGCCGTGCTCGACCACCTCCGTCAGCAGAACTGGTGCGGCACCGGCCTCCTCGCCCCGCATACCGCCCTCTGAGTCAAGAGCCTCACCGGTCGTCGGCCGCGTGCTTGTCCCGAAGGGGCCGTAGACCGCCGGGCAGGTCGGGGAGCTGGAAGGAACGAATGCTCGGCGCCGGTCCAGGAGAACACCTCCAGCAACCGGCCACACAGCCCCCGTCCCGGTGGGCGGCCTGAATCAGCACTGAGCCGGGCCCGGCACTGAGCCGCCATCCCGCGCGGTGTGATGAACTGCCCTCCGATCACTGCTGGTCAAGAGGGGGAAACATGACTGCCCGAGCGTCGGCGCCGCACACACCCGATTCCGCGACTGCCGCACCGGAACGTGCCGAAGAGGACCGTCGGCAGGCACGCCGTAGGGAGGCGTGGTCGATCGCGTGGATGCTCCTGGCCCTGGTGATCTGGGGGGTGTTCGCTTGGCTGATGATCGCCGATTACGGTCCCGAGCGCAGCGGCAGGCCCATATGCCGGGGCCCGCTGATCGAGCTGCCGTCCGACAGCTTCCGGTGCCGCGACGCATGGCGCGAGTGGCCCGCGCTGCTGGGCATCCTCGCACTGGCGGTGCTGGCGACCGTTGTCGCGGCGGCGACAACGGTGTACGAAAGGCTCCTCTCCCGCCTGGCCCGTCAGAACAACCCGGCCGCGCAGTCGCGGAACTGAGCCCCCGACAGCGCGACGCCGCAGCCGCGAAAGAGGCCGAAGCGGCGCACGAGGCGGGTGGACCGGACTGGTCGCACCCGCCGGCCCCGGCGGCATCGGCGGGCCTGCCGCACACGTTCCGGACTAGCCGGCCAACGAGGCCATCCTCCCGGCGGTCCACGGCATCCACACCGGCCTCGCCACATGGTTCCGCCGCATCATCGACGCAAGCCCACGCGCCCACGGCATCGACCCCGACACAGCGACCTGGCAGTAGCGCCGCGCACAGGCGTCAGGGGTTCGAGAAGACATCGGTGAACACGCGGTCGAAGCGCCGCGCGGCCAGGTCCTCGCGCTGGATCACCCAGTGGACGGTGGCGCTTTCATGGTCTCTGACGTCGCAGTACCAGTCGGCGAGGAGCACCCAGTCCTCGACGTCAGCCGAAACCGGTCCCTCCCACCGGCCCCCTTCCACCGACTTCACGGCCCAGCCCACAGCATGCGCGAGCGGGTCGGTGTGGACGGCCTCCTCGTCGGAGTATCCACCGATCTGGAGATCCTTCCCGATGGGGTACGAGCTGGACTCGATGCTCTCCCACACGTCGACCAGTTCCTCGGCGCGGGGATGCCCGGGCAGCGGTACGCAGTCCCTGGAGACCTCGACCGCGTAGTGGTGAGGCAGCGACACATCGGTCGTCATCCGCATCGGCCCCTGAGGGAAGTCCTCGAACATCTCGCGGTATTCGTCCTCGTCGTCCTCGTTCCAGGAGCACCTGTCCCGCTCCTCCACGGCTGTACCGGCGGGGACGTACACCACGCTGCCCATGCATTCGTAGTCGTAGCCGGTCGCGGGGAAGGCGAACAGCAGCAGTTGGCCGTCGGGAGGCAGGGAGAGGTCCGTCACGTCGGCGGGCAGCGCCGCGAGATCGACGGAGGCGACGAAGGGGGACAAGGGGTCCGCGGTGCCGGCGGGAAGCAGGAGCGGCCCGCCGAACCGCCCCACGACCGGCCCGTCCCCGCGCACCATCATCGTCGCGCACGGGCGGCCGGTGGCCACCCACCGCTCCACGTCGTCGGCGGGAATGCCCTTCGCAAGCGCCGCCTCACGGAAAGAACGTAACCGGTACTGCATCTCAGGAGTCATGACAGAACCCTAGAACGAGGGTCTGACACACCCCCCTCGAAGCCGCCCGGCCCCTCACCCTGGCGAGCCCGACGCGGCACAGCGCCCCACCCCACCCGCGCCACCACCGCAGGCGACAACCACCTTGCCGGGTAAGGGAGGGTGGGTGGGAACAAGAACCAACCAATCCTTACAAGCAGGGCTCGACCCCCGAAGCTTGAGCCCCGGCCCGACCACCACCCTCAAAGCCCCAGCTCAACACCCCGCATGTGCCCACCCCGACCCTCGAAGCTCAAGCTCCGAGACGTCCCCCGAGCCGCTGATGCCGCAACGCGCTCACGAACCCGGTCCAACTGGCCTGTCGAAAGACGAGCTGCGGCCCGTCAACGTCCTTGGAATCACGGACCCCTACTGCGACCGCTTCAGTGGACGCCACCTCTATGCACTCGCCACCGGCACCGTTGCTGTAGCTGCTCTTCCGCCACTGGTCTCCTATGAGGGGCAGGGTCATCGAGCGTGATCCTCCATGGATGAGCGGATCAGCGAAGCTGATCTCTGCGGGCTCAGGGCGAGCGCCCTGAGGTGGTCGAACGCTTTGGTGTAGATGCTTACGTCCGTGGGGAGTTCGAGGTAGACCGAGTCCGTCAGCCCTTCCCGGTACACCATGTCGGGGTCCTCTTGCTCTGGGAAGCCGAGCACGGTGAAGGGGCCGGTACTTGGATAAGTCCCCGCGTCGTAGGGCAGTACCTGCACCGTAACGTTCCGCAGCTTCGCCATTTCCAGCATACGTTCGAGCTGGCGGGCCATCACCTGTCGATTCCCGATGACCTGCAAGATCGCGCTCTGATGCACCACCGCCCAGAAGTCGGGCGGACTGGCCTCGGTGAGTAGTTCCTGACGTCGCATGCGGACATCTACGAGACGCGGAATGTCATCGGGCGACAGGTCTGGGGTGACCCGACTCAGTTCAGAGGCGTACTCGGCTGTCTGCAGCAAGCCAGGGATGAACTCGCCCTGGTAGGTGCGCAGACTGCTGACAGCCTGTTCGAGTCCCACGTAGACAGAGAACCAAGAGGGAACGGCGTCGCCGTGTGCATGCCACCAACCTTTGGTCTTCGACTGCTTCGCAAGAGCCTTCAGCAGTGCGCGCAGCTCGTCCGAGGTTCCGTAGAACCGACACAGCGCATCGACGTCCGATGGCTGCACCCGTCCCTGGCCTGTCTCCAGCCGGTTGACTTTGGAGCCGCTCCAGTCCAGCTCCTTGCCGACTTGATTGCAGGTCAGGGCGTGTTCCTCGCGCAACTTCTTCAGCTCGATCGCAAGCCGACGACGGCGTGCAGTAGGTGATCCGGCCACTTCAACTCCTCATGACATAGGGGAGGTTCCATCCCATCCGAAAGGGAGTGACCCGCCAATCACTCGTTGGAGGGAATCCTTTCGTGCACATTGCATATCGGGACGCGCGGCTGTCATCCTCACACAATACGTAACTGTCCGTACGCGGAACGGCGGAAGGTGAGGCTCATGTCCCCTGACCATCACGGATGCATGCAGAGAAAGCCCTGGGAGGTTCCGTTCCTGGCGGAGCCGAGAGAGGTTGCCGGCCTGCGGCGGGTGCTCCAAATGCACATGGACTTCTGGGGCTTGCCTGAAGTCATCGCAGCGGCTCAGGTCTGTGTCAGCGAGATGGTCACCAACGTCATCAGACATGTTGGTGACGGGACTCCGGCAACCCTCGCGGTCTCGATACAAGGCACCCACGTGCGCCTCGAACTCCGCGACCCGGCTCCCCGTGCGCTCCCTACTCTGCTCGCTCCTTCCGAGGACGCGGAGTCGGGACGCGGAATGCTGCTGGTGGACGAACTCGCGGATCGATGGGGAATTACACTCCGCCCAGACGCGAAGGTCGTGTGGTGCGAACTCGCCACCACCCTGACCTCGCCCTCGGGCCACACAGGCGGCCCCCGGGTAACCCGAAGCGAAGCGCTCCTCACTTCCTACGCGGCAAGACGCCCCCTGAGCGCCGAGACGAACAGCCCGCTCTCGGTAGCCGTGGCGGAAGAAGTCGCGATCGACATGATCGCCGACCTTCTCCACTGGCTACGGGCCCACGGCTGCGACCCGGACGAAGCCCTCGACCGTGCTCAGACGCACTACGAGGCGGAGTTGGACGCAGCGTCGTAACACGGAATGACGGGTCGTATCCGGGTGGCCCGACTGCGGACGGCGATGGAGGTGATGGCCGGAAAGTCCGGTTCCGTCTTGGCTGGTGGCGGCCTGGTGACTAGGCCTTACTTCGACCTTAAGGACGTTTTCGTGCCGCTTGGGTCGCCTCAGCGCTTTAGACACGACCAGATCGGAGCTTCGGCATCACTCAATCTAGATCTAGTCCAGCGAGAGTGCAGCAGTCCTCTATGATTCATGCATGTCGCATGAGAAGCTGAGAGTAATACTTAGTTCAGTGGCCAAGAGGATGCGTGCGGACTTTGACCAGTCCAAAGTATTCAAACATAATGGCGAAGCTGGAACTTCCCGAGAGGTTTTGGTTAAAAACTTTCTGTCGTCTTACCTGCCTGCTCACGTAGAAGCAGTTCACAACGCGGAGATCGTTACTTCATCGGGGGAAGTCTCGTCGCAATGCGACATCGTGGTTGTAGATCGTGGGGCGCTTCCACTCACCTCTCTGGAGGGCTATCGGATCATTCCCAATGAATGCGTATATGGGTTGATCGAAGTCAAGACCAATCTCGCTAAAGTGGATCTCATCGACGCGTGCAATAAAATTAGTAAAGCCCGCCAGATGGAAAAGACAGCCTACCGGAAGGTTCCGAATCCGATTCGGCGAACCACCACGGCGTATGGTCGCACGTATGATCACTTTCCTACCTCTGGAATCATTGTGGCCTTCGAGAGTGGAAAGCTTGAGACTCTCGGGAATCATCTCATGGAGTGGTGTAGTACTCGTCAAGTGCATGAGTGGCCCGACAGTGTCTGGGTGCTCGGTAAGGGAATTTTGCAGTGGAGAGGGAAAGAGAATGGGCTGTTGGAGCGCACGCCCTCTCCCGGGGCTTCTCTTGTGCAGATTGATGCGTGGGAGGGGGATGATGTCCTACTACCGCTCGCACTCCACCTCAACGTCCATTTCTCCGAGGCGTGGATGCATCCATTGAATCTCATGCCTTATGCAGGATCGACGCCTCTGGGAACAATATCTCGGATCTGGGACCCCCTCTGAAGAGCCTAAGCGGCCTCTCTGAAACTGCCGTCGTCTTCCCGGTATATGAGCGAAGTGCCATGACTTGCCAACAATATTTCCATGTCGGCATCAGGTCGCGATGGTAGGAGGGCTACGGACTTTGGCTCGTATTCTCGATTATCGAGCTTTATGTACCTTCGGTAATCGAGGAGCCGACCAAGTGCGATTCTTACAGCGTCGCGATCGCTGGATCCCTGTGCTTCGTAAAGTACATAGTCTGTGGCATCAAAGAAATCCGTTCGCAAAGTAGAAGTGTGGCCCTCGATTTTTATCTGAAAGGATCCGACGGAATGCCCTTGTGCCTCAAGGCGGGCTACGTAGGACTCGATGAGGAGCGCCTTCTTGCGGCGGACCGTGGTTGCTGCGGAAGCTGCCCGTGCGAATTCTGTCACGTTCATTGATTTAACGGGGATTAGCTTCCCGCTAGCGGCGGCGCCTAGTGCGGCAAAGTTGTTTTCATTCCTCAAGTCTGGGGCTATGAAATTTCCCTCTGTGACGGCGGCTGCTTGCAACATGTCAATGGTAACGGCACGAGGAACAAACTGAGCCGTAGTGCCTAGAGCTGGAACTAGTGTGTCTTTTGCAGATTGTTCGAAATCTCCTGTGGGGCGTAGTCGGAAAACGATGGTGGTGCGTTCTCTTTCATCCGCGCCTATACTCCGGCGCGGTACGAACGGCTGCTCCTCGTCCACAGCGAACTCGCCAACGTAGCGATGCGTTTTCGTGCCAGTGCCGGGGATCTTTCCCTCGCGTACAAATAGGTGAAGTGTCCGGCCTTGTTGAGCGTGTCGCAGTATCGCTTTGTTCCCTGTGCCGCCTGAGCCCGAGAACGATTGGTCTCCCGACATGCCCGCGCCTGTGTACTCAAAGATGGGGCCGAGAGCGTCCTCCTCGGAGAGCCAGCCGTCGTGGTAGCCCAACCGCTCTGCAACTTCTGGGTCTGAGTAGAGGACTACGTTCTGCTTCTCATGAGATGGGCAAATCCCCGCATATGGGCTACCGCCGAACGTTGCGCAGATCTCGACTCTAGTGCGGACGTCGCCAGGAAGGATCATGGAGCCATTCGTCATACCATCAGCTTAGATCCTGCCAGTGACAGTCTCCTTGACAGGTACTTCGGAAGAGATGCCTGCTCCTGTCACTGCGGAGTAGGTCCAGACGTCAGCAGGCAGCGGGGATCGTAGTTTCCATACGATGCCCATTGGCTTGCTGCCCGTGTGTGACGCGTAGTCTGCTGGTCCCAGCAGTATCCACGGCTGCGGGCCGCCGATGTCTGTCTTCTTGTAGCGACGCACAAAGAGCAACACGTGGGTGCCCGCGTCCTGGTGGGATCTGTAGCGGATGCCCGTGGGAGAGGACTCGGAAGTTTGGTTCTGTGACTCCCAGTGGAAGCGTGAATCGCTCATCGCGTAGTCCTTGTACCGCGTTTGAGGGGAGAAGTCCTTCTCGTCCTTTTCTAGGGTGATGAGTAGAGCATCAGTCTTGATCGCTTCACACCAACGCACGCCTTCCCGGAAGTGAGCTGGCATCAGACCGTCAATGGTGGACTCGCCGAGCCCAGCGAGAATCTCCTCGCGGCTGTACGAAGCGTGAACTCGTAGCGGCAGGGTGTGGTGAGGGGCCGGCAAGGCGGGCGTGATGTGCTCTACGTGCTCTAGTACGTGCGCGAGTACCTGGCGCAGTTCGCTGCGCACGGCGTGTTGGGGGCGCAGCGATGCAAGGCCTGCTTGATAGGTATCGAAGCCGCCCAATGGCCAAAGCGTGAAGAAAAGCATGCGTGCGTAGGCGCGCTCCAAGTCGGTGAGATCGTTGTACGACGGGCTGTCGTCTTCCAGGAGAAGGGTGTACGCGGCTGCTCGGGCTGGGTCGTCTACATGAAGCAAAGCAGAGGCTCGCCTCAGTAGTCCGATCTCGCCTTCGGGTGCCTGCTCGGGCAAGAGTTTTGTACGACGCAGCAGCGCGGTCCATGAGTGAGAGGTTCCCTTGTAGAGCTCCTTGACCTCGCGACCGCTCTCCTTGAGGTACTCAGCAAGGTGCAATGCGCCAAACTGCCGCACCTCATTGGCGAGTTGGTTTACGTTTACGGCGATTTGGCTGCGAATGTTGTCGATGATCAAACTCTTGGCTTTGGGCTCAAGAGTGATCTGGCAAGTTGAAGGAAGCTGAGGGAAGTCTTGATTGATTGCGGTGACAAGGCGGTTTCGGGTTAGGTTGGTGAGGGCGCGGAACTGATCCTCGAATCGGAACTCCTTCCGATGTTGACCGATGAAGTCCAACACCGTGAGGATTGATTTTCCCTCGCAGCGACGCAGACCGCGTCCGAGTTGCTGCAAGAAGACGGTCGAGCTGGATGTCGGACGAAGAAGAATCAAGGTGTCGACATTGGGGATGTCTAGACCCTCATTAAATAGGTCTACGGAGAAGATTACTTGCAGGTCTCCGGACTTCAGTGACTCGACGGCGCACTTGCGTTGATCTCCTGGCGTTTCGCCAGAAAGGGCGATGGAATTTAGCCCGGCTTCCTGGAAGGATTCTGCCATAAAATGAGCATGGGCTACGGATACACAGAACCCGAGCGCACGCATTTTTTTTGGATCTGTGACTCTCTCTTCAATCGATTTCAGTACTAGTTGAGCTCGACTCACATTTCCTGTGAGGATCTCGCTGAGTGCCGCAGGGTCGTATGATCCGCGTTTCCATTGAATTGCGGTGAGGTCGGTTGTGTCGGTGATTCCAAAGTAATGAAAAGGCGAGAGAAGCTCATTGTCCAATGCTTCCCATAGGCGCATCTCTGCAGCGATTCGCCCGTCAAAAAACTCGTCTTGGATATTTGATCCGTCCGTGCGCTCCGGTGTTGCTGTTAGGCCGAGCAGCTCAATAGGTGTGAAGTGATGGAAGATTTTCCTATACGTGGGTGCTGTGCCGTGATGAAATTCATCGATAACGACAACGTCGAAGTGATCGCTAGCTAGCCGATCCAGCGTGCGGGCGTTGAGCGATTGAACGCTCGCGAATACATGATTCCAGTGGAAGGGGATCTCCCCGCCGACCAGTAGTTCACCAAAAGTCTCATCGTCTAGCACGCTTCGAAATGTGCGGATCGATTGCTCCAGGATCTCCTTGCGGTGGGCAATAAAGAGTAGGCGAGGATTCTGGCCAAATTTGGCTCTAAGGGTTTGATAATCGAGCGCAGCCATGACCGTTTTTCCTGTGCCGGTTGCTGCGACGAGAAGATTGAGATGTCGGTCATGAACGTCTCGCTCGACTGCAAGGCGCTCCAGCATGTCCTGCTGGTGTGGGTAGGGGTAAATTTTCAGAGTTGAGTAGGTGGAGTGTTGGTCATTCTTGGCTGTGGAATAACTGCCATTGGCCCGCTGTAGGTCTTCATCCAGGCGATTGGTATGAACGGCGGGGTCATATGATGCAAAAGTGGGTTCGTTCCAATAGGAGTCAAAGGTCAATTCGGACGCTTCCATTTTCTCTGGGGTTGTGATCGATGAGAAGCGGGTTTTTCGCGCGATATCATAGATAGGTGTGGTCTCGACGGGTTGTGAGTTATCAACGTAGGCGGTGTTGTAGCCAGAATTTCGACGGAACAGCCACATCTTCGCGTTTAATTGAGTAGAGCGGGGATCGTGTTTTACTTTTACTTCGGCATCAAACTCCTGGACCAAGTGATCCAGGGCGAGGCGCTCGGTGATGCCAAGGTGTGTCGTCGTAATAACCCGGATGGGTACTCCACGCTTGTGGGCCGCAAGGAACGGGCCTTCAAGAGTGTGTACGTCGTGCCACTTAACGGACGTGAACATTAGATCTAGCCGGTCGGTGGTAGAAATCTCTGCGCGTAGCTCGCAGTCGAGGCTAGGCTTCTCCGGGGTCTTGGTGGGCAATGCCATGTCGACCCACTCTTGGAAGCCATGTGAATTACTGACCGACTCGAGGATGTGATTCGCTGCGTGGGCATGCTCGGAGGTAGGCAGGCCCTGCAAGACGCGCCGAACGATATCGGTCACATTTCGCGCCAAGGCGTGGGAAGTTGATGCGATGCCGGCCTTGGAATAGATTGCCCGCGCCTCTAAGTCATCCAGTTTCTTAAAAGCCTCTTGGAGTCGAAGCGTAATGAGCTGCTCGTAGAGCCCGGTTGCTGACGACTCGTAGTTCAGCGCGTCCGTCATTCAGTTATCCCCTTCAGCGAAGCTGCAAAGTTCGATCTCGCCTTTTGCAGCGGTCACTGATGTTCCTTCGTCGAAGGAACATCAGTCGAATCGTCCACCCGTCGCCCTACGCCGCCCCGTGGCAGTCCCGGTAAGCCTTGGTCGAGCCGCACCAGCAAGCAGCGTTGCGGGAAGGCGGCCACGGGGTGGCTCGGCCTCGGGCGGCGAGGGTGGTGGCGTACAGGGGGAGCAGGGCGGGCTCGGTGGGGGAGGACTGTTCCGAGGCCGCGAAGGCTTCGTACGAGGGGACCGTGGCCGTGACGATGCCCAGGTTCGGGGTGCCCGTGGCGGCGAGGTCGCGGAGGGCGGCTTCCAGTTGGGCCAGGTGTGCCTCGTGCGAGGGGTACTCGGCGGTGAGGGTGGGGTACGCGGCCAGGAGTTCGGCCAGTTCCCCGGCCGGCCAGTGCAGGAGCGCCACCGGGAAGGGGCGGGACAGGGCGGTGCGGTAGGAGCCCAGTTCGGCGCGGAGGCGGGTGATCTCGGCCTGGAGCTCGGCGGGGTTGTCGGAGCCCAGGGACCAGAGGCGCTTCGGGTCGTGAAGCTCGTCCAGGGGGACCGCGGCCGGGTTGACGCGGTCGGCCAGGGCGTCCCAGGTGTCGTGGTCCAGGCCCAGCAGGCGGCGTACGCGGTGGCGGCCGATCAGGAGGGAGTGGGTGGGGTACGGGACGTCCTCGCCCGGGGCGAGGAGGAGGTTCAGGGCGCTGGTGAACGAGTCGTGGGCCGCCTCCAGCTCGTCGTGGGACTCCAGGGTCTCCGCGACGATCTCCCAGGGTGCCGGGTCCAGCGGGGCCGCGGTGCGCAGCCCCTCGATGATCGCGCGGGCCTCCGCCTCGTGGCCGTACTCCCACAGGTTGGCGGCCTGGAGCGCCTTCACGAGGTGCGGGTGTTCCGGGGACGCCGCGAGGAGGGTGTCGTAGAGGCCGGTGGCGCGTTCGCGGTCGCCGGCGAGTTCCAGGTGGGCCGCCGCCCGGAGGAGCAGGGGCTCGTGGTCCTCGGGGTACCGCTCGGCGGTGCGGAGCAGGCGCTCGGCTTCCGCGGTGTGGTCGGCAGGCAGCATGTCGGGGCGCATGGTCCACACCGTACTGCCGTACCGGGCAGGGGTGGAGGGCAAGGGGACAGGGCGCGGGGGACGGGTCGGACCGGCGGGGCCGTGGAGCTCCACGGAGCCGGTTCCCCGGGCGCTCCCCGCAGCTCCTCCGGGGCCGTCACGGGGCGCCGCCGGGGGCCTCGGCGGCATCCCGAGGCCGCCGCGCGCCGCTGGAGGGGCTGTCCTTCTTCTGTACGACTCGGTGCCGACGGGGCATCGTGTATAACGAAGAGGACGTGGTGGACGGAGCGGAAAACGGAGGAGGCAGGCATATGGTCCGCAGTGCGCTGCGCCTGCTGCGCCCCGCTGTGCTTCTGATCTTCCTCCTCGCCGAGTTCCTGCTCCTCGACGCGGGCAGCCTCTCCGCCGCCGTCGCGCTCGCCGCGACCGCCACCGCCACCGCGGGCTCCGCGCTCGTCGTCTGCGCCGTGATCAGCGCGCGCTCCGTGCCCGCCCAGCCCCGGCACCGGGTGCGGACGGCCATCCGCGACCGCGAGCAACGTACCGCCTTCCTGCCGCAGCGCGATCCCGACGCCGCCGGCCGCACCCGGCCCCGAGCCCCCGGGCGTACGGTGCCGGCGGCCTTCGCGTAGGGATCCCTCGCTTCGCAAGCCCCCGGGCGGTTCCCGCCCCGGGTATCCCCACGCGGGTCGTCATGCCTCGCTGCCGCCGCCATGCCGCAGCGTCCTTCGTCCGGCACGACGAGACCCCCGGAGGGCTCCATCTTGTCCGCGTTCATGTCCGTATTCGCCCACCTGGTCGGGCAGCTCGCCGAGCTGCTCCAGCCGCTGTTCCACGCGGGCGCCGCCGCCGCGGCGATCGTCCTGTTCACCGCGTGCGTACGGCTCGCGATCCACCCCCTGTCGCGGGCCGCCGCCCGGGGGCAGAAGGCGCGTACGAAGCTGGCGCCCCAGATCGCCGAACTGCGCAAGAAGCACGGCAAGAACCCCGAGCGCATGCAGAAGGCGCTCATGGAACTGCACACCAAGGAGAAGGTCTCGCCGCTCTCCGGCTGCCTGCCGAGCCTGGCGCAGATGCCCGCGTTCTTCCTCATGTACCACCTCTTCTCCAGCCGCGAGATCGGCGGCGAGGCCAACGAACTCCTCGGCCACTCCCTCTTCGCCGCGCCCCTCGGCGGCCGCTGGACGCACGCGCTCGCCGACGGTGGCGTCCTCGGCGGCGCCGGGCTGGTGTACCTGGCACTCTTCGCCATCGTCGCCGGTGTCGCCACCTTCAACTACCGGCGTACGAAGGCGCAGATGGCGAACGCGCCCGCGATGCCGGCCGGCCCCGACGGGCAGCAGGTGCCCGGCCTCGGCGCGATGACGAAGATGATGCCGCTGATGTCCTTCGCGACGTTCTTCACCGTCGCCGTCGTGCCGCTCGCCGCCGCGCTGTACGTGGTGACCAGCACGACCTGGACGGCCGCCGAGCGGTACTTCCTCTACCGGGACATGCCCGTCGCGGGCGCCCTCGCCCCCGGCACCGCGATGTGAGGGGGCGGGCCGGGCGTCCACGGGGTGGTCGGGGGCTTGCCCTCGATCCCGCGTAATGATCGGATGTATCGCAGATCCGGCCGAGGAGAAGGAGACCAGGGACCATGAAGCTGCTGCGTGTCGGTACGCCGGGGGCCGAGCGCCCGGCGCTGCTCGACCAGGACGGGACGACGCTCCGGGACCTGTCCGGGCTCGTCGGCGACATCGACGGGGCGCTGCTCTCCGACGACGCCGCGCTGGACCGGATACGGCAGGCCGCCGCCGGTGGTGAGCTGCCGGTGCTCGACGGCGCGGGGACGCGCGTCGGGCCGCCGCTCGGCCGGATCGGCAAGATCGTGTGCATCGGGCTGAACTACCACGACCACGCCGCCGAGACCGGCGCCGAGATCCCGGCCGAGCCGATCATCTTCTTCAAGGCACCGGACACAGTGATCGGACCTGATGACACCGTTCTCGTCCCCCGGGGCAGTCTGAAGACCGACTGGGAGGTCGAGCTCGCCGTCGTCATCGGGCGCACCGCGCGCTACCTCGACTCGGCGGAGGACGGCCTCGCGCACGTCGGCGGCTATGCCGTCGCGCACGACGTCTCCGAGCGCGCGTTCCAGATCGAGCGCGGCGGCACGTGGGACAAGGGCAAGAACTGCGAGACGTTCAACCCGCTGGGGCCCTGGCTGGTGACCGCCGACGAGGTGGGCGACCCGCAGGCGCTGGGGCTCAGGCTCTGGGTCAACGGGGAGCTGAAGCAGGACGGGACGACCGCCGAGCAGATCTTCGGCGTCGGGGAGGTCGTACGGTACGTCAGCCAGTTCATGACCCTGTATCCCGGCGACGTGATCAACACCGGGACCCCGGCGGGCGTGGCGATGGGCCGGCCGGAGCCGAAGCCGTATCTGCGGGCGGGCGACGTGGTGGAGCTGGAGATCGACGGGCTGGGGCGGCAGCGGCAGGAGTTCAAGGACGCCTGAGGCGCCGATCCGCCGACGCACCGCCGTGCCGACGTGGGGCAAGGGGTACGGGGCTGCGGCAACGGCTTGCCGTGCCCCCGTACCCGTACCCGCTCCGTGGTGCGGTGCCTCAGTCGCGGCGCAGTTTCTCCAGCGCCTCTACCACCAGCGCGTGGTCGTCGAGCTGCGGCAGGCCCGAGACCGTCACCGAACCGATGACGCCCGCGCCCTCCACGGTGATCGGGAACGAGCCGCCGTGTGCCGCGTACCGGTCCGGGTCCAGGCGCGAGGACTCCTCGAACGTGGTGCCCTTGGCGCGGCAGCGGGTGCCGACCAGGAGCGAGGCCGCTCCGTACCGCTCCACGACCCGGCGCTTCCGGTCGATCCACGCGTCGTTGTCCGCCGTCGCGCCGGGCAGCGCGTAGTGGAAGAGTTGCTGCGTGCCCCGGCGGATGTCGATCGCCACCGGCGCGTTCCGGGCGCGCGCCAGCTCGACCAGCAGGGTGCCCAGCTCCCAGGCGGTCTCATGGGTGAAATGGCGGAACGTCAGGCGGGCTTCCTGGGACTCCAGTTCGGCGACGGTCGGGGCCGTGACGGAAGTGGGGGCCGTGGGTGTGGCGTTCATGAGCGGGGGGCCTCCTGGGCCTCGGCGGTCTGCGGAGTGGTGGTCTCCGGAGCGGGCTTCGTAGTGGTGTCCACGGGGTGTTCCAGGGTGACGGTGACGCCCTCCTGCGCCGAACGCACCGCCGCCTCCAGGACATCGAGCGTCGCCGCCGCCTCGTACGCGGTCACCGGCGGCGGCGTGCCGTCGCGCAGCGCCGCCGCGATCGCCGCGTAGTACGCCGGATAGTCGCCCGGTTCGGTCTCCACCGGGTGGCCCCCGCCGGTCAGCGGCGAGTCGCCCGCGCCGAGCCTGCCCCACAGCGACTCCGGCTCCAGGCCCCAGCCCGCCGCCCGGCCGCCGCCGGGGCGCCGGCCGTCGCGCAGGTCCGCCTCCTGGGGGTCGAGGCCGTACTTCACGAACCCCGCCTTCGAGCCCAGCACCCGGAAACGCGGGCCGAGCTGGGCCGTGGTGGCGCTGGCGTACAGATGCGAGCGGACACCGTTCGCGTGCGTGAGCGCGATGAAGGTGTCGTCGTCGGTCTGGGCGCCGGGGCGCCGTACGTCCGCCTCCGCGTAGACCCGTACCGCCGGACCGAAGAGCACCAGCGCCTGATCGACCACATGGCTGCCCAGGTCGTAGAGCAGTCCGCCGATCTCCTCCGGCGCGCCCGACTCGCGCCAGCCGCCCTTGAGCTGCGGGCGCCAGCGCTCGAAGCGGGATTCGAAGCGCTGTACGTCGCCGAGCCGGCCCGTGCCCAGAAGGCGGGTGAGGGTGAGGAAGTCGTTGTCCCAGCGGCGGTTCTGGAAGACGGAGAGCAGCAGCCCGCGCTCCTCGGCCAGCGCCGCGAGTCCGCGCGCCTCGGCGGCGGTGCCCGCGAGGGGCTTGTCCACGACGACAGGCAGTCCGGCCTTGAGCGCGGCCGTCGCGATCGGGACATGCGTCCTGTTGGGGGAGGCGATGACGATCAGGTCCAGCTCGTCCGCCCGCTGCCACAGCTCCTCCGGCGTCGCCGCGAACCGTACGTCCGGGAACTCGGCCCGCGCCTGCGCCCGGCGTTCCTGGGCGGCGGTCACGACCGTGTCGAGGACGAGTCCTTCGGTTGCGGCGATCAGCGGAGCGTGGAAGACGGAGCCCGCGAGGCCGTAGCCCACGAGTCCGACGCGCGGAGGGGTGCCGGTACCAGTCATGCAACCACTTAAGCAACGGCGTTTCCAAAGTGCAAGAGCGGTGGACAATGGCGGGTGTGAGCAGAAGAACGGGGGCCGGTGCGGGTATGCGCGGGGACATGGGGTGCGTATGAGCGTGGGTGTGGGCGAGGGCATGCGCGGTACGGGTGATGGTGCGGATGGTTCTGGTGGTTCCGGTGGTGTGTGTGGTGCCGGTGGGGCCGTTGGCGTGGGTGTCGCGGGTGTCTCGGGCGGGACGGGTGGTGCGGGTGGCTCCGGGGCCAATCTGCCGGTGTTGCGCGGGTACAACTCCGCGCTCGTGCTCGACCTGCTTCGCGCGGCGGGCGAGGGCGGCATCAGCCGGCTCGAACTCGCCGAGCGCACCGGGCTCACCCCGCAGGCCGTCAGCAAGATCACGGCGCGGCTGCGGGGGGAGGGGCTCGCGGCCGAGGCCGGACGCCGCGCCTCCACTGGCGGCAAGCCGAGGACCGTGCTGCGGCTGGTGCCCTCGGCCGCGTACGCCGTGGGGCTGCACCTCGACCGGGACGAGCTGACGGCGGTGCTGGTGGACCTGGCCGGGGCGCCGGTCGCCGTCCGCCGGGTCCCGTTCGACCTGGGCGCGGGCGCGGAGCGGGTCGTCGAGACGGCGGCGGCACAGGTCGAGGCCGTACGGGGCGGGCCGGGTGGGACGGGTGGAGTGAGCGGTTCGGGCGGGTGCGGTGGGGGTGCCGGGCCGCTGGGGGTCGGGCCGCTGGGGGTCGGGGTCGCGATGCCGGGGCCGCTCGACCACGCGACCGGTGTGCCCCGCCGGGTCACCGGCTTCCCGCAGTGGGAGGGCTTTCCGCTGCGGGACGCCCTGGCCGCCCGGCTCCGGCTGCCCGTCGTCCTCGACAAGGACACCAACGCCGCCGCGCTCGGAATCGCCCTGCGCGGGCGCGCCGGAACCGGGAGTCCGGCGGCTGCCGGGGGTGCCACGGGGGCCGGGGACTCGTTCGCGTACCTCCATCTCGGTACGGGGCTGGGCGCCGGGCTCGTACTCGGTGGCGTGCTGCACCGGGGCGCGCGCACCGGCGCGGGGGAGTTCGGGCATCAGGTCATCCAGCTCGACGGGCCGCTCTGCGACTGCGGCAACCGGGGCTGCGTCGAGGTGCTCTGCCTGGCCGCCGTCGCGCGCGGCGATCTGGCGGAGGCGGCGCGCGTCCTCGGCGCGGGCGCCGCGAACCTCGTCGCCCTGCTCGACATCGAGCGCGTTCTGCTCGGCGGCCGGACGATCGCCGCGCACGAGGAGTGTTTCGTACGGGGCGTACGCGCCGTGATCGACGAGCGCGCCGGGGGCGCGGGCATCCCGGTGGAGCTCGCCGGGGGAGGCGCGCACGCGGTCGCGGAGGGCGCGGCGCAGTTGGTGCTCGCGCCGGTGTTCGGCCGCTGACGCGGGGCGGGCGGCGCGGGGCGGGCGGCACGGGGCTGGAGCCGGGGTGACCCCCGGGAAGCCGGAGTGCCCCCGGAGAAGCCGGAGCGACTTCCCTGGGTCGGCGAGCCGTACTGGCCCAATGAGGTGTATTTGTATGATTTTCTGACTGTTCTGTGGGGTGGCGTGGCCGGTCGGAACCCGGGCCCGTGGCACGGTCGAGGCGCCCCGACCGTCCAGCGACCAGCGAAGGCCGTTCCGTCATGCGTTCCGTGCGACCGCTTCACCTCCTCGCCGCCGTCGCCGTGTTCGTCGTGTTCGCCGTTTTCCTCACCTTCGCCGCGCTCGCCGTGGCCACCACGGAAGCCTCGGTCACCCCGGCCGCGCCGGCCGGCCCGGCCGGCAGCGACCCGGGCCAGACCTGCGGCAGGGTGGCCGACCCCGACTTCCCGATCAGGGCAGAGCTACGCGGCGGCCCGGGTGCGTACCGGGCCGGCGGCGCGGCCGGGGAGTGGTCGCTCGACCTGACCAACACCACCGGCGCGGAGTGCCGCAACCTCCACCCCGTCGTGGTCCTCTACGACCGCGACCGGGTGCTCGACGCCTCCCAGGTGAAGCTGGAGATGGCCGACGACCGGGGGCGTATGCGCGTGCTGCCGCTGGAGCGGACCGACCAGGCCGAGATCGTCGCCGTACGGGACGACGGGTCGCCCGGTTTCACCGTCGCGGCGCACCGGACCGTCACCGTCCGGGCGCGGCTGGCCTTCACCGCGAGCGCGCGCCCGAACCGGATCTCGGCCACCGCCGCGACGGTGCAGCGCCGGGGGAACGACGGCGACTGGGTCGGCGCGTCCAACACCTACCGCTTCGCCGTCGCCGCACCGGCCGGTGCCCCCGCCGCCTCGGCCCCGGCCTCCGCTCAGGCTTCCGCTCCGGCCTCCGCCCCGGCCCCACACCGTACGGCCGACTCCCGCGCGCCGGGCGGCACTTCGCCCGGCACCGCGACCGGCTCCTCGACGGGTATTTTGACCGGCGTCGCGTCGGGGGCGCGCACCGAGGCAATGTCCCCCGGCACCGGCCTCTTCGGCTTCCCGGAACTCGCCGCCACCGGAACCCGCGCCGACCTCGTCGGACGTATCGTCGCCGCGCTGGCCCTGCTCACCGCCTGCGCCGTACTCGTCCTCGGCGTCCGCAGCCTCCGCGCCGGCCACCGGGGCTGACCGTACCTCGGCGCCCGCCTACCTGCGATGACACGCTGCTAGATTCGTCCGTCATGCGATCACGTGAGTACGACCTCGACTTCCGCGACCGGGCCTGGCGGATACGCGCCTGGGGTATCGGCCTGTTGGTCGTGGCGGCGCTCCAGTGGACATGGTGTGCCCTGTTGCTGCTCACACCGTACGAGGTCGACAGGAAGCCCGACGACCGTTACCCGAAGGAGTGCGAGTCACGGTTGATGACCGAATTCGGTACGGCCAACGACGGCCTGCAAAGGGGTGATTGGTGTCAGAACGAGCGCGACTGGCCTGAAGCGCTGGCTGTGCTCGGGCTGTCCGTGCCGGTGTCGGTCGTTGGTGTGGCGCTCTTCACGAGCGGCAGTGTGAGTTGCCGGATGAGCGCCCACGCCGAGGCGATGCGCGAACTGGACAAGCTGGCCGATGAACGGAACGCGTAGCGTCTCTGATCAGCTCAGCGTGTCCGGTGAAGTCCCCCGGGGGAACTTCCCTGCGGGGGTCTCAGGGGTTGAGGATGCCGGGCCTCAAATGAGGTCGACCAGGTCCGCGATCGAGTCCATGATCTTCGAGGGGCTGTACGGGTAGCGGTCCACTTCGTCCGGCTGGGTGACCCCGGTCAGGACGAGGAAGGTCCTCATCCCCGCCTCGAGGCCCGCCAGTACATCGGTGTCCATCCGGTCGCCGATCATGGCCGAGGTCTCCGAGTGCGCACCGATCGCGTTCAGCCCGGCGCGCATCATCAGCGGGTTCGGCTTGCCGACGAAGTACGGCTTCTTTCCGGTGGCCGCGGTGATCAGCGCGGCAACGGCCCCGGTGGCGGGAAGCGCGCCCTCGGCGGAGGGGCCCGTTTCGTCGGGATTCGTGGCGATGAACCGGGCGCCGTTGTTGATCAGCCGGACAGCCTTCGTCAGGGCCTCGAAAGAGTACGTCCGCGTCTCGCCCAGGATCACGAAGTCGGGCTCGTGGTCGGTCAGGGTGTAGCCGATGTCGTGCAGCGCGGTGGTCACCCCGGCCTCGCCGATGACGAAGGCGGTGCCCCCGGGACGCTGATCGTCGAGGAACTGCGCCGTCGCCAGGGCCGACGTCCAGATGTTCTCCTCGGGTACGTCCAGGCCCATCCTGACCAGTCTGGCGCGCAGGTCGCGTGGCGTGTAGATCGAGTTGTTGGTCAGGACGAGGAAGGGCTTCCCCGACTCCTTCAGCCGCTTCAGGAAGTCCCCGGCGCCGGGGATCGGGATGCCCTCGTGGATCAGCACCCCGTCCATGTCGGTAAGCCAGGATTCGATCGGCCTGCGCTCTGTCATGGGTGCGGACTCCTGCCATGCGGGCTGATGAAGTGGGGGCGTCGCTATCATCCTATTCATTCCCGCAGGCGCGGCGGACGGTGACTCGATCGCCGATCTCGTCGACCGCGTCTGAGCACGTCAGAGGGGTCTACGGGGGGACGCCGCGCCGTTGAGGATGCGAAAACCCCGCGCACGGGTGAGCCTTGCCAGTATCAGGAGGTTCACGATGCGTACTGCTCTGCTCGCTCTCCGTGCCACGGGTGTGGTCACCGTCCTGGTGGCCGCACCCGTCCTCGGCACCGCCACCACCGCCCAGGCCCATGACGGCGTCCGGGTCACCGTCATCCCGTCCACCGCCGCCCCAGGTGATCAGGTGGAGATCCGCGCCGAGGGATGCAAGGGCCTTGAGGCCGTGGGCGTGTCCCCGGTCTTCGCCAACGACGTGAACCTGGCCCCCCGCGCCTACGGCGAGGACTGGATCCGCGACCAGGCCGAGGCGGCCAGGAATCCCGACTTCAAGGTGCCGCTCTCCGGACTCGTGCGGGTGAAGGCGTCCGCGACCGGGGGACGGCAGGAGATCGACATCAGATGCGACGGCCACAACCACCCCGGCTCGGGCAGCTTCGACGTCGTCGCCCGCAACCGGCCTGATCCGGCCCGCCCTGATCCAGGCAAGCCCGATCCAGGCCGGGCGGACCAGCAGCGTCCCGGCCAGGACCGCGGCGACGACGGCCGCCGGGACCGCGAGGGCGGTGATCACAACCGAGGGGATCAGGACCGCCGGGACAAGGACCGCCGTGACAAGGACGGCCGTGACCACGACCGCCGGGAGCCGTGGGCCCCGGTCCGGGCCGGCGGCGGCGGTACGGCCCAACTCGCTGCGGACGCACAGCCCGCCGCGGACACCCGGCCCGCGGACGCACGGCCCGCAGGACGGTCGGAGGAGCACGAGCCCGCAGGAACGGCGGGCCCCGGCACCTCGCACGCCGTGATCGGCCTGGTCCTCACCGGTGTCGCGGCGGTCGCCGTGGCCTTCAGGAGCGTACGGCGGCAGCGTACGGCGGCCGGGCGGGACGCGAACTGACATGTTCTCAGCACACCGGCCCCCAGGGCACGGCTGGTCGGGACGGCGTTCCATAGACCACTGCTCCTCCGCGTTCTGTTCGACAGGGCACTGTTCCGTGGACCACTGCTCCTGTGGGCGCCGCCCCGGCTGGCACCGGGGCGGCTACGCGTACGGTTCGGGGCGGCTGATGACCGGCACCGCCTGGGCCGTACTCCTGCTCGGCCTCTGGCTCTGGGGGCGGGACGGCCAGGTCCCGGGCGCCGTCTCGGGCCCCTCCACCGGGGACGTCGCCGCCGTCGGCCGCTCGCTGGGCGCCGAACTGCCGCCGTCCCGTACCCCGCTGGAGTCCACGCCCGGCGCGGGGACCCCGCGGCGCGTCGAGATCCCGTCCCTCGGCATCGAGGCGCCCGTCGTGCCGCGCGGGCTCGACGCCTCCGGGGCGGTCGACCCGCCGCCGTACTCGGCGCCGGACACGGTCGGCTGGTACGGCGTGGGCGTCCGGCCGGGCGCGGAGGGCGCCGCGATCCTCGTCGGCCATGTCGACACGCAGACGGAACCGGCCGTTTTCTACGGGCTCAGCTCGGCCAGGACAGGGGAGAAGGTCCACGTCACACGGACCGACGGGAAGACCGCCGAGTTCACCATCGACGACGTACAGGTCGTCGACCGGGACCGGTTCGACGCGAAGAAGGTCTATGGGGCCCACGAGAGGTCCCGCGCCGAGCTGCGCCTCATCACCTGCGGCGGCACCTTCGACCGTACGGAGCAGGCCTATACGGCGAACGTGGTGGTGTCGGCCTATCTGACCGGCGTGCGCTGATCGCGCGCCGGGACGGGCCGACGCCGTAACGGGCCGGGCGCGGGACCCGGTATGCCAGGATTGGTGGCTCCGGGCGGCATTCGAAGGGGAGTGGATGTACGGCAGCTATTCCGGTGGCGGACGTGGGGGCGTCCGCACGGGACCGAGGGTCAGGAAGGCCGGGGCGGCCGTCGCGGGGGCGGCGCTGCTGCTGGCGGGCTGTACGTCCGGCGGCGACGGTGACGACGGCGACGGCGACCGGAAGGCGGCGCCGGTGAGCCAGCGCCCCAAGGCGGAGGATCCGTACTGGGTCAACCCCGACGGCGGCGCGGCCCGCCAGGCCGCCGCGTACACCGGCAAGGGAGAGACCGGGAACGCCGCGCTGATCAGGAAGATCGCGGAACAGCCGGCCGCCGAGTGGATCACCCCCGACAACGCGGAGGCGCAGGCCAAGGGGTTCACGGAAGCGGCGACGAAGGCCGACCGCGACGCCCTGCTGGTCCTCTACAACATCCCGCACCGCGACTGCGGCCAGTTCTCCAAGGGCGGCGCCGCGGACGGCGACACGTACCGGACCTGGGTCGACCAGGTCGCGCGGGGGATCGGGGAGCGCAGGGCGACGGTGGTGCTGGAGCCCGACGCCGTACTGCACCTGGTGGACGGCTGCACACCGCAGGAGTTCCACGAGGAGCGGTACGCCCTGCTGAAGGGCGCGGTCGAGCGGCTCAAGCAGCAGCCCGCCACGACCGTCTACCTGGACGCGGGCAACGCGGGGTGGCAGACCCCCGACGCGCTCTTCGACCCGCTCCGGCGGGCGGGCGTCGACGCCGCCGACGGCTTCTCGGTCAACGTCTCCAACTTCTACACGACCGACGCGAGCAAGGACTACGGCAAGCGGCTCTCCGCGAAGGTCGGCGGCAAGCCCTTCGTGATCGACACCAGCCGCAACGGCAACGGCCCCTACACCAAGGGCGATCCGAGCGAGAACTGGTGCAACCCGCCGGGCCGTGCCCTCGGCGAGGACCCGACGACACAGACCGGTGACCCGCTGGTCAAGGCGTATCTGTGGATCAAACGCCCCGGCGAGTCGGACGGGGACTGCAAGGGCGGGCCGAAGGCGGGGGACTGGTACGAGAAGTACGCCCTGGAGTTGGCGCGCAACACGAAATAGACAGGTGCCGAGTACAGGTGCCGAAGACCTGACCAGCTCTCGGTTCGCGCTCCGGCCGGGCACCGCTGTCCGGCCGGCGGGCAGCCCGGCATGCGCGGAGATCATCGATGGTCTTTTCTGCCCGCGCGTGATCAAGTGACATTTCGCCGGTGTTTCGCCTTCCCGAAGTTTTCACTCCATGGAGTGACGGATTCCGCCCGTTGCCGCATTCTGCGATTCTCGCCGTAGGATTTCGGTGTTCACGGTCGGCCCGATGCGGGGAGGATTCTGAGTGGCCACCGATTCCGAAGCACCAAACACATCCACCGAAGGAGGGGGTAGAGAGACCGGCAGCGTTTGTCATCTCGAAGTCAACCGGGTAGGCATTCCGGAGCTTTTCCAGAGATACGAGGAGTCTCGTTTTCTCTATCCGGCCAAGAAACGACGCCTGGCCCCCTACTGGCCGCTGATCACGGAGAACTGGCGGCGGGCTTCGAGGGCCGGTGAGCTGCTGGTCCGGATCGTGACCGGGGAGCGGACCGGTACCGGGTGGGCCTCCCTGATGGGCTGGCGCAGCACACACGGCGGCTGGCTGGCGCAGCACCTGGTAAGCACGGGCACGGCGGCGATCGGCAGGGCCGTGCTGTTGCAAAGCCAGTCACCTGCGGTGCTGGAGGGGGTGACGACCCAGCAGAACTGGTTCCGCCCCGGCAACCGCTTCGCGGCGCGTGCCTTCGGCGGGATGATCGACCGCCTCGGCTCCGAAGCCACCGTCATCCCCGGCGAGTACGTCATGGTGCCGCTCGCCCTGGCCCGCAGTCTCCACAGCGGCCCCGCGCGGGCTGTCGTGGAACTCGACGGCGGCGCCTCTCCGGAGCTGGCCGAGTTGGCCCGTCGGGCCCGCGGCGAGCTGTACGTCCGTTCCGAGGAACTGGACCAGGGCGACCTGCGGCTGGCGGAGACGGACTGGCTCTACCGGCTCGTGGGGCTGCGCAGGCACCGCAGGATCTGGGTACGGCAGGAGACCGACGGCCGACTGCTCGGCGCGGCGGTCGCCTACCGCGGGCCGCTGGGACTCAACTTCTCGTTCCTGGAGAACCGCTGCGACCTGCTGGTGGCCCCGGACCAGGATCCTCAGGAGGCCGACCGGACGGTACGCGTGCTGACCGCAGCGGTGCGGGCCGCCTACGAGGACTTCGAGCCGGGTGCCGTTCCGATGACCCTCACCGGAGCGGCCGCGCCCCTCCTGACCACGCTGGGAGCGGAACCCGTGCAGCCCTACAGCCAGGGCATCTGGACGGCCGACGCGGCCGGCGACTGGCAGCGGCACATCGACGCGCTGTACCGGCAGCGGTCCGGCGGCCGGCTCGCGACCTCAAGGAGCGCGGCATGACCGTTTCCTATGTCATGGAGGATCCGCGTGAGGCCGAGCGCCTGATGCGGAAGGTGGACTCCGACGCGTGGGTGGCGGAGTATCTTCCGGCGGTGACGCGCCCGGGAGCCGCCGTACTGGACGTGGGGGCCGGCCCCGGTCACCTCGCCGCCGCCGTGGCACGGCGCTGGCCTCAGGCCTGTGTGACGGCTTTCGACGGCAACCCCGAACGGCTGGCTCTGGGCGCGGACCTACCCGGCGGGGAGGCGGTGCGGCGGCGCTCGGGCGACGCCTGTGCCCTCTCCTTCCCCGACGGGTCCTTCGACCTCGTCTACTCCCGCCTGATGCTGCAGTACGTGGCGGAACGGCAGCGTGTGGTCGCCGAGATGGCCCGGGTCACCCGGCCGGGCGGGTCGGTGGTGCTCTTCGACCTCGACGGCCAGCTTGTGTGGCATGACCCGGTCGACGCCGGGATGCGGTCCCGTCTGGACCGGGTCGTCTCGGCCCTCGCGCCGACCGGCTTCGACCCGCACACGGGGCGGGCGCTGCGCCGGCTCGCCCGTGCGGCCGGTCTCACCGATGTCCGGGTGCGGGTGGAGCCGTACCACCTCATCGCGGGGCGGGTCGGCCCCGTCGAGCGGGCGCAGTGGGCACTGAAGCTCGATGTCGCCCGGCCGCTGCTGGAGCGCGCGTTCGGCTGCGCGGAGGAAGCGGAGCGTGCCGTCGAGTCCTTCCTGTGCTATCTCGACGACGAGGACACCTTGACGTACTCCGTCGCCTTCACCGTGAGCGCGAAACGCCCCGAGGACAAGGGACGCTGAGCCACCGTCCAGCACATGGACACTTCCCGAATATCCGGCTGGGCCCATCCGCCCGCCGCCTTCCCCGCATTGATGAACGGTACGCTTTCCGGGCGTTTTCCGATGGCGCGGCGACGTATCGTTCCCAGCCTTCAGATCAGTTGGGAGAGCAGTAGAAATGACAACGTTCGATACTTTCAAGGATCTCATGGGAGATATCGCGGACGACTACAAGAAGGCGTGGGACGACCTTCTCGACCGCGACGATGAGGATTCCACGAAGAGCAAGAAGAAGAAATCCGAGGCGGACACGCTGGCGGCCCTCTCCCAGATCCCGGCTCTGGCCGCGCTGCCCCTCGGTGCCGTTCAGGCACTGGCGTCGAATGGGGCCGGTGTGAACCCCATGGCCGGGCTCTCCGGGCTGGCCGCCGCCAATCCTCTCGCCCTCGCGGGAGTCAACCCCGCGGCGCTGCTGTCCGGCGGATCACCGCTTGGCGCACTCGGTACGGCCGGCCAGGTCGCGTCCCCCCTCGCCGCACTGGCCGGCACCGCACAGAACGCGGCCTCACTGACGGCGGACCTCGCGCAGCTGCCGCAGCAACTGGCCCAGCTCACCGAAGGGGTCGGCAGGCTCATGGACCTGCTGGAGAACCTGAAGCTGCCGGCCCCAGCGAGCAGGAAAACCGCGTAGTCGGCACCCCCGCTGTACGCCGGTCCCGGCGGACAGCGGGGGGCCGTTCTCTCCTCCTCCGCCCTTTCCCCCACGCCACAGCTCCCCACCCTCCGCACGGTTTCCGGCGGAATTGCGAGGCCTCACCATCGTGCCCTCCCCCATCGGAAACCGGCTCCGTCTGGTCGCCAGGGTTCTGCAGGAACTTCTCGGCGAGGAACTCGCCGTCTCCGTGCGGGGCCGTCGGAGGCAAGCTGCCCCCGTCGACGGTCCCGGGAACGAGCAACGCCGGGCGCGGGCGGTCCGCCAGGCACTGGAACGGCTCGGCCCCTTCTATGTCAAGCTCGGCCAACTCCTCTCCACCAGGCCGGACATGATGCCGCCGGCGATGATCGCCGAACTGGAGAACCTGCACGATCAGGTGGAGGTCCTGCCGTTCTCCCGGCTCGAGCCGGTGCTCGAACATGATCTGGGCCCCGACTGGAGGCGCCGCTTCCAGGACATCGACACGGCGAAGCCCCTCGGCTCCGCCTCCATCGCCCAGGCCCACCGGGCGACCCTGGCGGGCGGCCGGCCCGTGGTAATCAAGATCCAGCGTCCGGGCATCCGTGAGTCCGTGGCCGCGGACATGGCGCTGATGCGCCGCGCTGCCAGGCTGGTGGGCCGGACCGCGCCGCGGTTCAGCGCGGTCGTGGATCTTGAGGCCATGCTGGGCGGCCTGTTCGACGCCATGGAGCCCGAACTGGACTTCACCGGCGAGGCCGTCAACATGGACCGGGCCCGCGACGCGATCCGTAAGTATCGTTCCCTGGCCGTGCCCGCCGTCGTGCACGCCACCCCTGGCGTCCTGGTGCAGTCGCTGGCGCCGGGCACATCGGTGCGCCACGCCGACCGGGCCGCCTTCGATCCGGCACAGCTGGAGAGGGTCAGCCGGGATCTGCTGTCGTTCATGTACCAGGGTTACTTCATCGACCGCACCTTCCACGCCGACCCCCACCCCGGCAACGTCTTCATCTCCCCGGACGGCCCGGCCACCCTCATCGACTGGGGGATGGTCGGGCGTCTGGACAAACGGGCCAGCCTCCACCTCGTCCTGGTGCTCATGACCGTGGCCGAGGGGGACGGCTACGGTCTCGCCAAGGCGTGGACGGAGATGGGCCACGCCACGCCCTGGGCCGACCTGCCGGGGTTCGCCGCCGACATGGCAGCCCTCGCCCCCAGGATCGCGGGGGCGACCCTGCAGGAACTCAACTTCGGCGCCGCCCTCACCTCAGTCCTGGAAAAGGCCTCGCGCCGCGGCATCGCGTCTGCCCCGTCCGTATCGCTCCTGGGCAAGTCCTTCGCCAACCTGGAAGGCTCGATCCGCTGCCTCCACCCGGACCTGGCACTCGCCGACGCCTTCCGCTCCGAGGTCAACGGGATCCTCACGCACCTGGTGCGCGAGTACTCCTCACCACAGCAACTGGCGCGCAACTGGACGGAACTGCTGATCGGCACGACGTCCAGCCTGGAGCAACTGCGCAGTCTCGCCAACGACCTGTCCAACCGCACCCTCTCCCTCCAGGTGCAGCGTCCCCGGCTCCCCCGGGGCCTGACCGCGGACCGCCCGGGCGTAGCCCGGTCCGTTCTCGCCCTGGCCGCGGCGGCATATTTCATGGACCGGCGCCGCAGAGACCGCTGACCGTTACTGCACGTCCACCCACACCGCCTTCGACGGTGTGCCCTCCCCGTCCGTCACGAAGAGCATGTACCACCCCGACGGCACCAGCGCGCTGTTCTTCGGCACCGTGACCTCGATGCCGTCCGCCGTCTTCTCGAAGTCCAGGGCCACCGTGCGCTGTTCGACGTCCGTGACATGCGTGACCGCGCTCGGGCGCATCAGCTTCGCCGTCTTGACCGTGCCCGGGTCCTTCACCTTGAAGGTCGCCGTCGCGCCGCGCTCGACCTCCTTCGGCCCGTCCGTGACCTCGGGACGCGTGTCGCGGAAACCGTACGGCGGTGTGTAGATCTCGATGCGCTGCTCGAAGACGCCCGGCTTGGTGTTGGCCTTGTCCGCGTAGAGCGAGTCCGAGCCGAAGATCATCACCCGGCCGTCGGGCAGCAGCACCGAGCCCGAGTGGTAGTTGCGGCCGACCGCCGGGTCGGCCACGCGGGTGTACGAGTCCGACGCCGGGTCGTACATCCGCGCCTGGAGTACGTTCGAGCCGCCGCGCCCCCGGTAGTCCTTCGAGCCGCCGGTGACCAGCACGCTGTCGTCGGGCAGCAGGGAGGCGCTCGGGTAGCGGGTGCCCTGGGCCAGGGTCGGGCCGTCCTTGAAGCGCGGGTCGTCCTCCTTCAGGTCGACCAGCCGGGACTTGTCGCTGGACTTCTTCGACTCGCCGACCCCGCCGCCGCCGATCACCATGAACCTCTGGTCCTGGGCGGGCGGCAGCATCACCGTCGCCGAGGTCTCCATCAGGTCGGGGTCGCTCAGTCCGGGGATCTTGTCGAACTTGTTGGTCTTCAGGTCCCAGATCCCCGGGTCACGGCCGACGTCGGCCGGTCCGTAACCCGCGTTGGAGCCGCTGTAGAAGAGCTTCCCGTTGTCCATGAGGAAGACCGCGGGGTACGTGGGGAACTTCCGGATGATCCCGGTGTACTTCCACGTCCGGGTCTCCGGGTCGTAGATCTCGTCCTTGCCGGGGACGATCTGGCCGATCTCGTCGAGCCCCGACATCGCCAGGACCTTGCCGTCCTGGAGCGTGGTCAGCGTCGGGTACCAGCGGGCCTCGTTCATCGGGTCGACCTTGATGTACTTCTCCGCGGTCGGGTCGAACTCGTAGGCCTCCTTGATCCCCTGGAAGTCCTTCTTGTCGAGGGCCAGCTTCTGCGCGATGCCGTAGACGTTGCGGGCGTCGGAGCCCTTCATGCCCTGCACCCGGTAGTTGTCCTCGGTGCCGGTCTCGTACTGGGCGCCGGACTCGCGGGCCTCGACGTAGATACGGCCGAGCCCGGGGTCGTTGCGCAGGAACGCGCCGGTCTGCTTGTCGAAGACCTTGGTGGCCTTCTCGACCAGGACCGGGTCCTTGGAGACGAACGTCTTGCCGTTCTCCTTGCCGGTGAACACCGTGCCCGCGGGCAGCGTCATCGGCTTGTCCGGGTCCTCGTTGTGGACGACCATCAGGCCGCCCGCCTTGGTGATGTCGCCCTTGAGCTTCTCGTACCGCTTCGTGCCGCCGGCTATGAGCAGATTCCCGTCGGGCAGCTGGGTGTGCCCGGAGCAGAACATGTCCTTGGGGGTGGGGATCATCTTGTACGTGTTGGTCTCCGGGTCCCAGAGCACCGACTCGAACTTGCCCGCGTCGAAGTTCTTCTGGTTGTTCCCGGAGCCGGCGATCAGCAGCACCTTGCCGGTGTGCAGCAGCGAGGCGTGGATTGAGTTGATCTTGAACTTGGCCGGGACGTCCAGGAACTCCCAGTAGCCGTTCGCCGCCTTGTAGTCCGGGCGGTTGATCTTGTACTCGTGGTACTGCTCCGAGCCGAAGCGGTAGAGCGCGGGTCCGTTGAAGCCGGCCACCGCGACGACGACGGCCGCGCCGATCGCGATGCGCCGGGCCCGGTTCTTGCGGTGGTTCTGCCGGACGGGAATCGCGCTCATTTCTTACGTCCCCCAAGAGGAATCCGTGCTGTCTGTGCTGTCTGCCCTGTGGGCGCTGCCTGGTCCTGCTGGTGCGCCTGGTGTGGCTGCTGCGGCTGGTGTTCCTGGTACTGCTGGTGCGGGATCTGCGGCAGGGGCGCCGTACGGTCCAGCGGCGGTACGGCCTGTTCCGCCGCACCCGCACCACCTGCCGTGCCCGCGCCACCCGCGCCGCCGCGGTGCGCCCCGCGCCGGCGCTTCGTACGCCGCTCCTGGCGCATGGACCACCGCCAGATGAAGATCGGGGCCGCCGTGATCAGCATCGCCAGCGTCGCCCACGTCAGCATCGCCGGGTGGTCGTGCCCGAGGATCAGCGACGCGACCATCGAACCGCCGAAGACCAGGATGAAGAAGAAGTGCACCCGGAACGTGCCGAAGAGCGTGTCCGGGCTGGACGAGTCGCCCTTCGGCGTCACCACGAAGCTGCTCTTGCGGCGCAGTACGGCGTCCATCAGCGAACGGGCGTACAGCGGCGCCGACATCGCCGACATCGCCATCCCGGCGAGCCCGCCGGAGCCCTCCGGCTCGTGCGGGGAGACGTTGTGGCGGCGGTTCCAGATGTAGAGGCCGATCTGGAGGGCCGAGGCGTTCCCGTACAGCATCATCCAGATCGTCGGGTCGATCTGGACCCCGGAGGCGCCCATGCCCAGGAAGAGCGCGCAGCTCAGCGCCGCCAGGATCCAGTTGAGCGCCGACATCGGGTAGAAGATGATCATCATCGTGTAGTTGAAGAGCTTGCCCGGGGGCAGTGAGGAGAAGCCCTTCCAGTACTGCTTGAGGATCGTCTCGTACGTACCGCGCGACCAGCGCAGCTGCTGGGTGAAGAAGTCCGTCCAGGCGGACGGGCCCTCGCCCACGGCGAGCACGTCGGGGGTGTAGACCGAGCGCCACTTGTTGCCGGACACGGGGTTGCGGTGGCGGTGCATCTCGAAGCCGGTCGCCATGTCCTCCGTGATGGAGTCGTAGAGGCCGCCGATCTGCTTGAGCGCCCTGATCCGGACCGCGTTGCTCGTCCCGACGAACATGGGGGCGCCGTACCGGTTGCCCGCGCGCTGGATCAGCGCGTGGAAGAGGAACTGCTGCGACTCGGCGGCCTTCGTCACGAACGAGTCGTAGTTCCCGTACACCTGCGGGCCGATGACGAAGCCGACGTCCGGGTCGCGGAAGTAACCGAGCATCCGCTCCAGGTAGTTGGGCATCGGTACGTGGTCGGTGTCCACGGAGGCGAAGTAGTCGTAGTCGTCGCCGTGCGCGTCCAGCCAGGCGTTGTAGTTGCCGTGCTTCGTCTTGGCGCGGTGCGCGCCCTTCGGCTGGTTCCACTTCGCGATGCCCTTGCGGGAGAAGTGGTGCACGCCGAGCCGGGCGCAGACCTCCTTGACCGCCGCGTCGTCGCCCTCGTCCAGCAGCCAGACGTGCATGACGCCGCGGTGCCGGATCCGGACCGCCGCCTCCAGCGTCTTGGTCACCATCTCCAGGGGCTCCTTGCCCGGCACGAAGGAGGTGAGGAAGGCCACACGCGTACCGCTCTCGGGTATGACGGGGACCGGGTCACGCGCGACCAGCGTGGCATGCGCGTTGGAGATCACGTTCATCGTGCGGAACAGCTCGATCAGTCCGATCGAGACGAGCATCACGATGTCGAGTACGAGGAGAGTGTCGTTCTTGAGGTTGGGGTCGCGCTCGGTCCAGTGCTGCGGCTGCATCAGCCAGACGAAGAGCCCGATGGAGAGGAGCGGCGCCGCGCCGAGCAGCAGGGCGGCCCGGATGCGGTGCGTCTCCTGGGAGAGGAGCGAGCGGTACTGCACCTTGTACGGCTTGTCCGCGTCGGGCCTGGTCAGCGGCCCGGCGAGCCGGCTGTAGTGCTCGTAGTCGTACTTGGGCAGGGCGGCGGCCTTGGCCTGCCGCCGCTGTCCGGCCCTTCTCAGGTGCGCGGGTATGCGGAGTTGGGTGGTCCGGGACGCGTCGGGCTCCCGCCGGTCCCCGGCCGGTCCGGCCTGTCCGGCCGGTCCGTCTGGCGTCGACGTCATGAGTCATCCCCCCGCACGCACACGTACTGCGTGATTGATCGAGTGTTCTGCCCGGATGTTCGCGTCCGGAGTGGCGCCCCTCGACCGTCACTCCGGGCGCGTGAAGTGCGGCCGCTGTCTCCCTAGGACAGGAGAAGTGACCGGTCCGGTTGCGCGATGTCGCCGACGGCACCGCACAAGCCGCGTCCGTACGGGCCCCCGCCCCGCCGCATCCCCACCGCTGGAACAACTGGGCGCGCCGCGCACAACTGTGCGGATCGCGTGCTCCTTTGGTGGTGATGAGTTGAGGATAGGTTGTCCGACCATCGTCCGGATCGCAAGGGAGAGAAGAGCCGATTAGCGCGCATCTGGGCGATTTGTGTGTTCGGTGTGACGGATGCGATGGCGAGCGGTCGCCAAGTTTGGCGTGATTCTGCGAGTCGTCGGCCGACGCGGGCACGAGTGAAGCCCCTTCACAAGCTGTGAAGGGGCTTCCACTCTGCGTGCGCCGCCAGGGACTCGAACCCCGGACCCGCTGATTAAGAGTCAGCTGCTCTAACCAACTGAGCTAGCGGCGCCTGCTGACCTGGAGAACTCTACCCGACCGCGAGGGGTGGCTCCGACCAATTGATGGCCGTTACGGCCTGTCGGATTGTCCTTTCTTACCGTTGATCCGTCAAAATGCGATTTGTCCGCACAGTTGACGCACCAGGCGCCCGTGTCGCCGGGTTGAAAGATCTTGAACGAAGAGATCCGTGATGAGGATGAGTGTGGAGGGGATCGCATGACCGTCCCTGTCTTCGAGGAGTACGAGCCCGCTCCCGACTGTCCCTGCGCCGGGTGCGCCGAGCGGCGGCGTGATCTGGCCAAAGGCCTGCCCGTACGGTCCGGCGGCCACCCGGCGGCGCACGGCGCCCGGCGCGCGCTGGTCCTGATGACCGCCGCCGGGGTCGCCCTGGGCGCGACGGGGGCCGAACCGGCGCGCGCCGCGGGTGTGGCGTCCGCCGTGGCCTTCGACCCCGACCCGGAGAGCCCGCAGGGCGGCAGCGGGCCCCTCCACGGGCGCCCCCTGCCGGGCCCGGGCGCCGGCCGGCCGCCGGCGGAGCCGCGCACGGCCACCCGCGCCGAGATCATCAACCGCGCCAAGCTGTGGGTGGCCGCCGAGGTGCCGTACAGCATGGAGAAGTACTGGTCGGACGGGTACCGCCAGGACTGCTCCGGTTATGTCTCGATGGCCTGGCACCTCGCGGACAACGAATGGACCGGCAGCCTCGCGGAGTTCGGCGTACGGATCGACCGGGAGGAGCTGCAACCCGGCGACATGCTGCTCTTCCACAACCCGGACGACCCGAACAAGGGGTCGCACGTCACGCTCTTCGGCGGCTGGACCGACTACACGCACACCTATTACCGGGCGTACGAGCAGACCAAGCCGAATGCCCGTGCGCAGTCCACGCCCATGGCGTACTGGGAGAACAACGGCCGCTACATCCCGTACCGCTACAAGGGCCTCGTCGAAGGGCCCGACGGCAAGGGCCCGGGGGCCGGTACGGGGGCCGCGAGCGGCGTGTCCGCGACCTTCCCCGGGGCGGGCGCCTTCCGCCCCGGAGCCCGCAACAAGTACGTCACCCAGCTCGGCCGGATGCTGGTGGAGCGCGGCGGCAAGCGCTTCTACTCCCAGGGGCCGGGACCGGGGTGGGGTGACGCGGACCGGCGGGCCACCCGGGCGTTCCAGCTCGCGCAGGGCTGGCGCGGCGCGGCGGCGGACGGCACACCGGGCCCGGGGACCTGGCGGCTTCTGGTGAAGGGCCTCGGGAAGAACATCCCGTCCACGCGGCCCCCGGGCGGCACCTCCGGCGGCGGCCACGGACGTCCGCCCGGCGGGGGAACGGCCCCCGCGCCGGCGTTCCCCGGGAGCGCGCACTTCCGGCCCGGCAGCTCCAGCCCGTACGTCGCCCAGCTCGGCCGGCAGCTCGTGAAGCGCGGCTTCGGCCGGCATTACGCCACGGGGCCGGGCCCGCGGTGGACGGAGGCCGACCGGCGCAATGTCGAGGCGTTCCAGCGGGCCCAGGGCTGGCGCGGCGCGGCGGCCGACGGCTATCCCGGCCCGGGGACCTGGCGGCGACTCTTCGCATGACGGACACGAGGATGACGGTGACGATGACGACGACCACCCCGACCGGCGACGACCCGACCACCCCGACCACCCCGAGCGGCTCGCGCGGTCCGCGTGTGCAGGGTGACGAGGACGGCCTGCGCGGGCTGTTCACGGTACGCCCCGAGCCCGCGCCGGAGGCCGCTCCACCGCCGGCGCCGGCGCCTACGCCCCCGCCCCCGCCCCCGTCCGCGCCCTCGCAGGAGCCGGCGCCCCGCCCGGCGAGCGAACCCGGGCCCGGGACCGTACAGGAGACGGAGACGGAGGTGGCGCCCGAGCCGGCCCGGGAGGCGCACGGACCGGAGGAGCCGGGGGAACCGGAGGGGCCGGAGGCGCCGGGGGAGGGCCTCCCTGTGAGGACCACCGGCTTGGACGCCGTGGCGGTGGACGCCGAGTACCCGGCGGATGCCGAAGGCCCGTTGCGCACCGTGGACCGGGCCGGTCCGGCCGGCCCGGCGGCCCCGCCGGAGGCCACGCCCCCGCCGGACGTCGCGGAGGTCACGGACGTCGCGGAGGTCACGGCCCCGGCGTCCCCGCCCCGGGCCGCCGACGAGACGTGGCTCGCCCCGCCCCGGGCCGCGCGCCCGGTGTTCGAGCTGGAGCCCGGTGCCTTCGGCCGGGGCAACGGGGTCTCCGTACGGTCCGCGCGCCCCGCGCACCCCGGCGACCGGCCGCGCTGGAGCCCGCTCATCGTCGGCGAGACCACCCACGAGATCCCCGTCCACCTCCTCTTCCGCGACGAGCCCGGCACACCCCCGCAGGCGCGGGCGGTCGCCGGAGGGACGGCCAGGCCCACCGTCATCGGGCGGCGGCGCGGGACCGGCGAACAGCCCCGGATCCGGCGCGTTTCCGCGCCCGCGCCGGCGACCGCCGTGCCCGCGCGCGCCGCGCCGCCCGGCGATCCGCACCTCACCGAGCGCCCGGGGCCCGCGCTTCCCGGCTCGGCCGCCGCGCTCGTCGGCCTCGCCGCGCTGCTCGGGTGCGCGGCCGTGGCCTGGTGGGCCGGGGCCCTGCCGGACGCGGTGACGGAGGCGCTGCGGCTGCCCTCGTTCCCGTACGACGGCATCGGCCTCGGCGAGTGGGCGCTGCTGGCGCTCGGTGTGACGGTCGCGCTCTTCGCCTTCGGCGGGCTCGGCCGGGGCCAGGTCGGCCGGGCGTGGGTGCTGACGCTCTTCGGCGACTACCGGGGGAGTGTGCGCCGTACGGGACTGCTCTGGGTGAGCCCGCTGCTGCTGCGCCGCCGGGTGGACGTACGGCTGCGGCACTGGCGCAGCGAGCCGATGCCCGCGGTCGACGCGAACGGCACGGCGCTGCGCGTCGTCGTCCTCGTCGTCTGGCGGGTGCGGGACACCGTACAGGCGGCGCTCGGTGTCCAGGACCACGAGGAGTATCTGCGCGAGCAGGTCGAGGCGGCGATGGCGCGGGTGCTCTCGCAGCTGCCCGCCGACGCGTTCCACCAGGAGGCGCCGACCCTGCGCAACGCGGAGGCGGTCGGGAACGCGCTGACCCGGATGCTGTCGGCGGAGTGCCGGCCCGTCGGCGTGGAGGTCTTCTCCGCGCAGCCGACGCGGATCGAGTACGCGCCGGAGATCGCCGCGGCGATGCAGCGCAGCCGGATCGCGGCGATCGACGCCCGGCAGCGGGACTCCGTACTGACGTCGGTGGTGGACGCGGTGGACGACACGGTGCACCGGCTGACGTCGCGCGGCCTGGTCGAGCTGGACGACTACGAGCGCAAGGCGCTGGTGAAGGACCTCACCGTCGCGTTCTACACGGGCCGGCAGGGGGCCGCGGAGCAGATCTGAGCCCGCCCGCGCGGCGGGGAGACGGCCGGGGAGAGCCAGGAGAGAGCCGGGAGAGAGCTAGGACAGAGCCGGGAGAGAGCTGAGCGATGATCGGTCGATTGGTCTGGACCGCGTTGTGTACTTGTTATGGACACGACCAAAAATCCTCCATACTCTGAGACTTGGTCCAGACCAACAGTCGTTCTCCTTCTGCGCGCGCGTGCGGTACGGCTCACCGAACTCCCCCACGTTCTCTGGAGCGAAGCATGCGAAAGAAGATGGGCGCGGCCGTCGTCGGCCTCGCCGTCACCGCCGTCTCCCTGCTCGCCACCGGCAGCGCCAGCAGCCATGGCTACACCGACTCCCCGATCAGCCGGCAGAAGCTCTGTGCCAACGGCACCGTCACCAACTGCGGCAACATCCAGTGGGAACCGCAGAGCGTCGAGGGGCCCAAGGGCTTCCCGGCGGCCGGTCCCGCCGACGGCGCCATCTGTTCGGGCGGCAACGGCCAGTTCGCGCAGCTCGACGACCCGCGCGGCGGCGCGTGGCCCACCACCAAGCTGACGAGTGGCCAGAGCCACACCTTCCGCTGGCAGTTCACCGCCCGTCACGCGACGACCGACTTCCGGTACTACATCACCAAGAACGGCTGGGACCCGTCGCAGAAGCTCACCAGGGCGGCTCTGGAGACGCAGCCGTTCCTGACGGTGCCGTACAACAACCAGCAGCCGCCCGCCACGCTTTCGCACTCGGGCACCCTCCCGTCGAAGTCGGGGCGCCACATGATCCTGGCGGTCTGGACGATCGCGGACACGTCGAACGCCTTCTACGCCTGCTCCGACGTCCAGTTCTGACAGTTCTGGCAGTTCCGGCAGTTCTGACAGTTCTGGCCGTTCCGGCCGTTCTGATCCACGCGTGACCTGACCCGCCGCTCGGTCCGGCCTCCCGGCCCGGTCCGACGGCGGGTCGGTTCGTGAAGACTTGGGGAGTGTGGCGCCGATCGCCCGGGAGCCAATCGGGCAAGTGCGGACGGACCGTCAACAGGCGCCGCTCCCAAGGGGCGTGCGAACGCCAGAGGGGTTTCCAGGTGGCTGGAATTGGGGCACCATTCCCGCGTCGGTCATCGCGCGTAGACCCGTGCGACAGCCGTGGAGTTCACGCTGTGGGCGCTCCGTGCCAACCCAGTCATGGAGCGTCTCCCCCCATATGCCCGGAGGTTTTCCGTCATGCGCAGACGTCTGGCACTTCCTCTCGCAGCAGCCGTACTCGCCCTCCCCCTCACTCTCCTGACGGCCGCTCAGGCGACCGCCGCACCGGCCGACAAGCCGCAGGTGCTCAGCAGTTGGACCCAGGAGAGCGCGGCGAGCTACAACTCCTGGGTCGCGGCCCGTGGCAACCAGGGCTCCTGGTCCGCCTACGGCTTCGACTGGTCCACGGACTACTGCTCCTCCTCGCCCGACAACCCGTTCGGCTTCCCCTTCGCCACCTCTTGCGCGCGCCACGACTTCGGTTACCGCAACTACAAGGCGGCCGGGCAGTTCGACGCCAACAAGGCCCGGCTCGACTCCGCGTTCTACGCGGACCTGAAGCGGGTGTGCTCGGCCTACTCGGGTGCGACGAAGGCGTCCTGCGACGCGACGGCGTGGACGTACTACCACGCGGTGGACATCTTCGGCGTGGACGGACAGAAGGGCGGCGGCGCGAAGGGCGCGGCCTGAGCCTCGGCCCGATCCGCCCTGGTGTGATCTGACATGAGCATGAGGAAAGGCCCCCCGCTCGCGCGAGGGGCCTTTCCTGTGTCGGTGCGCCGCCAGGGACTCGAACCCCGGACCCGCTGATTAAGAGTCAGCTGCTCTAACCAACTGAGCTAGCGGCGCCTGCTGACTCGAAAATAATACCCGGTGTCCGAGGGTGCTCGGCACCAGCGCTTCCGCCCCCGCCGAGGCTCAGATCGTCAGGGCCAGCGCCACCGGGGCCGCCCTGCGGTTCAGCGTCTCGGCCGCCGCGCGCAGCCGGTGGGCGTGCTCCAGCGGGAGGGAGAGGGCGAGGCAGCCGACCGCGGAGCCCGCCGTCAGCGGGACGGCCGCGCAGACCGTGCCGACCGCGTACTCCTGGAGGTCCAGTACGGGGACGGTGGGCGGGTGGCCGTCCAGCCGGGAGAGCAGCAGCCGCTCGCTGGTGATCGTGCGGGAGGTGAACCGCGCGATCTTGTGACGGGCGAGGTGCTCCTTGCGGCTGCCGTGGTCGAGCTGGGTCATCAGGCACTTGCCGATCGCGCTCGCGTGCGCCGTCGTACGGAAGTCCACGTACTCGTTGACGGCGGGGGTGAGGGGGCCTTCGGAGACCTGGGTGATCCTGATCTCGCCGTCGACGTACCGGCTGACGTAGATGGCCGCGCCGATCGCGTCGCGCAGCTCGGCGAGGGTGTCCTGGAGCCGCGTTTCGAGGACCTGCGCCCGGTCGGCGCCGGAACCGAGCAGGGTCAGCGAGTCGCCGATCACATACGCCCCGTCCGCCGCCTGCTCCACGTAACCCTCGCGGCGCAACATGGCGAGCAGCGGCGCGAGATGTCCGGCCGGCAGCCCGCTCTCGCTGGCGATCCTGGCGGCGGTCACCCCGCCGCCGTGCCGGGACACCGTCTCCAGCACACGCAGGACGTACCGCACCGAATGGAACGGGGCGGTCGGCTCCGGCTTCAGCACCACGGTCCCCCCTTGGCAGGTTGTTACCGCAAGCTCACCACCACGATAGCCGTCAAGGGTGGGAAAGAGGGGCGCTGTTGACCACCGAATTCGGCGCGGCCCAGGTCGCTGTACTGGGCCGCGCCACGCTGGCATATGCCAGAGGGATACTTCTTCAACGGAGTGTGAGACCGGGCGCAGGTCAGCGCGGCGCTCAGAGCACCGCGCCGAGGAACTCGCGCGTACGTTCGTGCTCCGGGTCCGTGAAGATCTTCTCCGGCGGCCCCGACTCGATGACCTTCCCGGCGTCGAACATCATCACGTCGTCGGAGATGTCCCGGGCGAAGTTCATCTCGTGGGTCACGCAGAGCATGGTGATGTCCGTGGTGCGGGCGATGTCCCGCAGGACGTCCAGGACCCCGGCGACCAGTTCCGGGTCGAGCGCCGAGGTGACCTCGTCCAGCAGCAGGATCTGCGGCCGCATCGCCAGAGCGCGGGCGATGGCCACGCGCTGCTGCTGCCCGCCGGAGAGCTGGGTCGGCTTCGCCGCGCAGCGGTCGCCGAGCCCGACGAGGTCGAGCAGTTCCCGGCCGCGCTCCTCGGCCTCGTCCTTGTCGAGTCCGAGCACCCGGACCGGCGCCTCCGTGACATTGCGCAGGACGTTCATGTTGGGGAAGAGATTGAACTGCTGGAAGACCATTCCGATGTTCTTCCGCACTTCGCGCACATGCTTCTCGGTCGCGGGGAACAGCTGGTCGCCGTTGACGGTGATGATGCCCTCGTCGGGTTTGACCAGCGTCATCAGCAGCCGCAGGATCGTGGTCTTGCCCGATCCGGAGGGGCCGACCAGCGTGACGTGCTTTCCCGGCCGTACGGAGAAACAGAGGTCGTCCAGGACGGTGTTCGCGCCGAATCTCTTCGTGACGTTCTCGAAGCGGATCAGCTCGGTGCCCGCGGCTTTTTCCGTGGTCTGCGGGGGGATTCGGTCAGCGGACAAGACGACGCTCCAGGGCTCGCATGAGAAGGGAAGCCGGATAGGCGATGAGGATGAAGGCGATACCGACCACGGTCAGCGGCTCGGTGTACTGGAAGGTGGCCGCGCTCTCCAGCCGGGACTGCTGGAGCATTTCCAGCACGCTGATCCCGGCGAGCAGCGGGGTGTCCTTCAGCATCGAGATGACGTAATTGCCCAGCGCCGGCACGATGCGCCGGATCGCCTGCGGCAGGATCACCGCGATCCAGGTCCGGCCGACGGGCAGACTGAGCGCGGTGGCCGCCTCCCACTGCCCGACGGGCACCGCGTCGATTCCGGCCCGGTAGACCTGTGCCGTGTACGTCGAATAATGCAGCCCGATCGCGATCGTCCCGGTGGTCAGCCCGGAGAACTGCACCCCCCACTCGGGCAGGACGAAGAAGAAGAAAAAGAGCTGGACGAGCAGCGGCGTGTTCCGGATGAACTCGGTGACGACATTGACCGGCCACCGGACGAAACGCGTCGGCGACCGGAATCCGATCGCCCAGACCAGCCCGAGCGTGAAGGAGAGGAGCGAGCCGAGGACGAGCACCTGAAGGGTGAGGAGCAGCCCGTCCCAGAAACGTGGCATGAAGTCCGCGACGGCGGACCAGTCCCAGCTGTTCATCGGGCGCCTCCCGCTGTCCCCGGCGTCCCCGGTGTCATGGTGATGCCGATACCGGCCTTCGTCTTGCGCTCAAGCGCCTTCATGCCGCGCGTGAGGACGAACGCGAGCACGAAATAGATGACCAGCGTGATCGAGTAGATCTGCGCGCTGTCCTGGGTGGCCAGCCGCACCAGATAGGCGGCGAACGACACGTCGGCCACCCCGAGCAGGGAGACCAGCGCCGTGCCCTTCAGCAGTTCGACGAGGAGATTGCAGAACGGCGGGATCATTTCCGGTACCGCCTGCGGCAGCAGGATCAGCCGCATGCGCTGCCACGGCGTGAAATTCAGGGCGATGCCCGCCTCGCGCTGCGCCGGCGCGACGGAGTTCAGGGCGCCGCGCACGACCTCGGCGCCGTACGCCCCGTACGACAGGCCCAGGGCCAGCACGGCGGCCCACATCGGGACGAGGGCCCAGCCGAAGAGTCCCGGCATGACGAAGAACAGCCAGAACATCAGCACCAGTGCCGACGTGCCGCGGAAGACCTCCGTGTAGAAGCCCGCGAGAAAACGGACGGCGCGCGAACGGTGCGTACGGGCGATTCCCACGGCGAATGCCACGAAGGTGGCGAGCGCCGCGCTGTACAGGGTGAGCTGAACGGTGATCCAGACACCCGGCAGCACCCAGTGGGTCCAGAGGCCGGCGGTCATGCGCACAGCTCCTCTGCCGTCAGGGTGGTCATCTCCGACTCGGCGAATCCGAACGGCTTGAGAACGCGGAACAGTTCGCCGCTCTTCTTCATCTTGTGGATCTCGACGTTGAAGGCGTCCCGCAGAGCGGTATCGGTGGGACGGAACGCGAAACCGCCGCCGTCGACCTTCTTCTCGCCGTCCACGAGCGGCGCGAACGGCTCGGTCGCCTCGGCCTTGCGGCTGTTCTTCACCACTTCGCGCCCGGTCAGCGCCGTACCGGCGAAGACGTCGACCCGTCCCGACTCGACGGCGTTCAGTCCCGCGACCGGGTCCTGCAGAATGACGATCTCCTTCTCGGGTATCCCGGCGGATATCGCGTAATCGATCTCCGCGTAGCCGGTACCCGTGGCGAGTTTCGCCTTCGTGCGCACCACGTCCTGATAGGAGAGCAGCTTCTTCGGATTTCCCTTGCGGACGATGAAGGAGTCCAGCATCTGGTACTCGGGGTCGGCGAAAATGACCTGGCCGCACCGCTCGGCGTTGATGTACATCCCGGCCGAGACGACATCGAACTGCTGCGAGTTGAGCCCCGGTATCAGGGAGGAGAAGTCGGTCGCGACGGGCTGCACCGAGCCGATCCCGAGCCGCTTGAAGATGACCTTCGCCAGCTCCACCGCCTCGCCGGTGAAATCGCCCTGGTCGTTGATGTACCCGTACGGTGCCTCGCCCGCGATGCCGAGCCGTACGGTGCGCTGCGATTTCAGCCGGGCGAGGGTGTCACCCGTCGGAACCCTGCTGCATCCGGCCGCGCCGAGCGCCCCCGCCGCGCCCAGCACCGCTGTACCCAGAAGCAGGGAACGTCGGCCTATGTTCCGTTTTGAGCGTCTTTCCGTGGTGTTCTCAGGTGGTGAAGCCATGGGCGCGCGGCTACCCGACTCCATACGGGTTATGCATATGGATTTGAGACGATCTCGTGCGGCCGCTGTGCCCTTGACTCGGGGGACCGGACGAGGACCATGAGGGCATGACCGATCGATTTGTCACCGTGTCATTGGACAAGCGCGGCGTGCACTGCACCGCGAAACTCCTGGACGACCGTGCTCCGGTCACCTGCGCCGCGGTGTGGGAGGCACTGCCGCTGGGCTCGGACGTGTACCACGCGAAGTACGCGCGCAACGAGATCTACGCGCTGTTTCCGGCCTTCGCCGCCGAGGAGCCACCCCTCGAAAATCCGACAGTGACCCCGATCCCCGGGGATCTGTGCTATTTCACCTTCTCCGACACGGAGCTGGGCACGGCGTCGTACGGCTACGACGAGAAGGCCACCGCGGGCCGCCGCACGGTCGTGGACCTCGCCCTCTTCTACGAGCGCAACAACCTGCTGATCAACGGCGACATGGGGTGGATCCCCGGCATCGTCTGGGGCAGCATCGTCGACGGCCTCGACCGGATGGCCGACGCCTGCCAGGACCTCTGGCGGGCGGGGGCGATCGGCGAGACGCTCAGCTTCCGGCGCGCGTAGCGCCAAGGCGGGCAGGCGGGCCGACGGGTAGGCGAGCAAGCGAGCCGACGGGCGGACCGGCGGGCCGCCCGCCTGCCCGCCGCTCCCGCCGGCCCGGTGGCTCAGCCGGCCGTGGGGGCCGGGATCCGGGCCGCCCCCGACTCGTACAGCGCGTGCGCCGCGCGCAGCACCAGCTCGTCCGCGTGGCGCGCGGCGACGATCTGCACCCCGATGGGCAGCCCGTCCCCGTCCACCCCGCACGGCACCGTCGCCGCGGGCTGCTGCGTCAGGTTGAACGGGTACGTGAACGGCGTCCACGCCGTCCAGCGCCGCTGCCCCGAGCCCTTCGGGGTCTCCCTGCCCGCCTCGAACGCGGTGATCGGCAGCGTCGGCGTGACCAGCAGGTCGTACGAGGTGTGGAACCGGCCGAGCCGCCGCCCCAGCTCCATCCGCGCGTCCACCGCCGCCAGATAGTCCAGCGCGCTCCGCCGCTCGCCGTCCGCGACGATCTCCCGCAGCCCCGGGTCGAGGTTCTTGCGCTGCTCCTTGCCGAACGGCGCCACCAGCCGCGCCGCCCCCGTGAACCACAGGGTGTGGAAGGCCTCCACCGGGTCGCTGATGTCCGGGTCGGCCTCCTCGATGTACGCGCCCAGCTCGGCGAGCCGGCTCACCGCCGCGCGCACCGCCGAGGCCACCTGGGGGCGTACCGCGACCTGACCGCCGAAGGACGCGGAGTACGCCACCCGCAGCCCCTTCACCCCGTCCGCACCGGCCGCCAGCGCGTCCCGCGCGTCCCGCGCCGGGGCGAGCTGCGACCAGTCCCGCCAGTCCGCGCCGCTGATCACGTCGAGGAGCAGCGCCGCGTCCGCCGCGTCCCGGGTCATCGGCCCGGCGTGCGCCAGCGTGCCGAAGGGGCTCGACGGGTAGAGCGGTACGCGCCCGTACGTCGGTTTGAGGCCGAAGATCCCGCAGAAGGACGCCGGGATACGGACCGAGCCGCCGCCGTCCGTGCCGAGGGAGAGCGGCGCCGCGCCCAGCGCCACGGCAGCCGCGCTGCCGCCGCTGGACCCGCCCGAGGTGCGGGAGACGTCGTACGGGTTGCGCGTCACCCCGTTCAGCGGCGAGTCCGTGACGCCCTTCCAGCCGAACTCGGGGGTGGTCGTCTTCCCGACGAGGACCGCGCCGTGCTCCCGCAGCCGCGCGACCGCCGGCGCGTCCTCGTCCCACGCGCCCCCCGGCCGGACGGCCCGGGAGCCGCGCAGGGTGGGGCCGCCGCGCTGGAGGAAGAGGTCCTTCACCGAGACCGGCACCCCGTCGAGCAGCCCCTGCGGCTCCTGCCTGCGCCAGCGCTCCGCGGACTCCGCCGCCTGCGCGAGCGCCGCCTCGGAGTCCACCCGTACGAACGCGTTGACCAGCGGCTGCACCGTCGCGATCCGGTCCAGTACGGCACGGGTCGCGTCGACGGGGGAGAAGTCGCCCCGCGCGTAGCCCGCGAGCAGCGCGCGTGCGGTGAGGTCGGTGAGGCGGGTGGGGGCGTCCGTGGCCGTCCGGTCCGTGGCCGTCCCGCCCGTGGCCGTCCCGTCCATGGCCGTCCGGTCCGTAGCCGTGTGATCCCTGGTGCCGCCGTTCGACATGTGGCCTCCGATGCGATCAGTCATGCATGGGGACGTACCCACGTTTCTTGTCCACCACGTTGGGAAGCGGCTTTCCGGCCACCCACAGCTCGTACAGTTCGACGAACTGCTCGCCGAGACGGTCGCGCCAGCCGACCGTGTCCCCGCTCATGTGCGGGGAGACGATCAGCCCGGGAACGTCCCACAGCGGGCTCAGCGGATCCAGCGGCTCCTGGTCGAAGACGTCGAGCGCCGCGCCCGCGATCCACCGCTTGGAGACCGCGGCGACCAGATCGTCCTCGACGACGAGCTGGCCGCGCCCGACGTTGACGAACCGTGCCGACGGCTGCATCAGCCCGAACAGCCGGGCGTCGAACATGCCGCGCGTCGCGTCGGTCAGCGGGGCCGCGCAGATCACCCAGTCCGCCCGGGTCAGCAGCCGGTCGAGCTGGTCGGCGCCGTACACCCCGGGGCGCGCCGTGCGGCCCGTGACGGCCACCGTGACGCCCAGCGCCCGCAGCGTACGGGCCACGGCCCGGCCGATCGGTCCCGCGCCGACCACGACGGCCCGGCTCTCCGCGACCCGCAGCCCCTCCCGGTGCTGCCAGCGGCGCCGGCCCTGGAGTTCCAGCGTGCCGGGCAGATCCTTGGCCATGGCCAGGACGAGCCCCGCCACGTACTCGGCGATCGGCTCCTCGAAGATGCCCCGCGCGTTGGTGACGACGGTCTCGGACGCGACCAGTTCCGGGCAGAGCAGCCGGTCCACCCCCGCGCTCGCGGTGTGCACCCAGCGGGGCCGCGCCCCCGGCCCCGGCCAGGCGTCCCGTACCGCGTCCGAGGTGAAGTCCCAGACCAGCAGGGCGTCCGCGGACGGAAGCCGCTCGGCGAGGCCGTCCGCGTCGACCGAGGTGATCCTGGCCCGTCCCGTGAGCCGGCCGAGGCGCGGCGGCGGGTCCGCCGACAGGACGAGGAGGGTGGGTGGTGGCATGGGGAGCAGCCCTTCTGCCGGGGCCGTTGCACCAGGTGGGAGCGGGTGCGCGGGCCGAGCGGGATTTCCCGTTGGAAAATTCCGTGCAACGTCTGAGATGTACCGATTGACCACGCTCGCATCCCCCTCCTACCGTCGTCAACAAGAGCATGTGCCTTGACACTACGAGCGTGAGCAAGGGGGCCGGCAATGGATGTCTCCTTTCTGGGTGGACCGCAGCCACAGCGTGGCGTGGGTGTGGTCGCCCCGTTCGACTTCGCACTCGATCGCGAGCTGTGGCGATGGGTGCCCGACGACATCTCGTTGCGCCTGACCAGGACGCCCTACGTGCCGGTCGAGGTCTCCCTCGACCTGGCCAGGCTGGTCAGTGAGCACGAGACCCTGGGGGAGGCCGTCCGGGCCCTCGGCGTCTCCGAACCCGAGGTCGTCGCGTACGCCTGCGCCTCGGGCAGTTTCGTCGGCGGCCCGGCCGGCGAGAAGGCCATGTGCGAGGCGATGACCCGGGCCGGGGAGGTGCCGTCGCTCACCACCTCCGGGGCCCTCGTCGAGGCGCTGGAGGAACTGGGTGTGAGCAGGATCGCGCTGGTCACGCCCTATACGGAGTCCGTCACACGGGCGCTGGAGGAGTATCTGGCGGAGGTGGGGGCAGCCGTTACGGGACGCGCTTTCCTCGGGCTGACCCGGGACATCTGGAAGGTCCCCTACCGGTCGGTCATGGACATGGCGCGACAGGCAGCCGTCGGGGCCGCCGACGCGCTGTTCATCAGTTGCACGAATCTGCCGACGTACGACGTGATTCCGCAATTGGAGGCCGAACTGGGCATGCCGGTGCTCTCCGCCAACCAGGTCACGATGTGGGCCGCGCTGCGCCGCCTCGGCGCGCACGCGGTCGGCCCGTACCAGGCGCTGCTGCTCGACCGGCCGTCGCCGTCGTTGTCGGCACCGACGGCCACGCCGATGCCGGTGATCGTGCCGATCACGCCGATCGTCCCGATCACGCCGCTCACCCCGCTCCGCCCGGGTGTGCCGGTCCCGCCGCCCGCGGAGGGTGAGCCGTCGGCCGAGTCCGTGCCTACGGTGGAATCGGTGGCACCGGCGTCACCCGTCGCACCGGCCGGCCCCGGCGGGCCCGTCCCGCCGGCACTGCCGCTGCCGGACGATACGGAAGGATGGACATGACCACCGTCGGATTCCTCTACCCCGGCCACTCCGCCGAGGACGACTACCCGCGCATCGAGATGCTGCTCGCGAGCGACGTCAGACTGCAGGTCGTCCACACCGACATCGGGGAGGACGCCCACCGCGTCGACGCGCTGCTGGAGATGGGCGCGGGCGAGCGGCTGGCGGCCGGGGTGGAGGAGCTGCGGCTGGCCGGTGCCGAGGCCGTGGTCTGGGCCTGCACCAGCGGCAGCTTCGTCTACGGGTGGGACGGCGCGCACGAGCAGACGCGCGCCCTCGCCCGGGCCGCGGGGCTGCCCGCGTCGAGCACGTCGTTCGCGTTCGCCCACGCCGTACGGGCGCTGGGCGCGGAACGGGTCGCCGTCGCCGCGACCTACCCGGACGACGTCACGGAGTACTTCGGGGTCTTCCTCAAATCGGCCGGCATCGAGGTGGTGGCCGACCGGGCGAGCGGGATCATCACGGCCGCCGAGGTCGGCACGTGGGGCCGCGAGCAGGTGCTGGAGCTGGCCCGCGCGGGTGACCACCCGGACGCGGAGGTCGTGCTGCTCCCGGACACGGCCCTGCACACGGCGGGGTATCTGCCGGAGCTGGAGGAGGTGCTCGGCAAGCCGGTGCTCACGGCGAACCAGGTCACGGTCTGGGAAGGGCTGCGGCTCGCGGAGCGCACGGTGCGGGAGCCGAAACTGGGCACGCTCTTCGCGAGCAGGCCGTCCCCGGCGTGACGGGCCCGCCGGGCGGGGGGAACCTGGCGGCCCGGGGGAACCCGGCGGCCGGGGAGTAACCCGTCGGCCGGGGGAACACCCCGTCGGCCGGGGAATAAACGGAGATACCCTCCTGTTGAGTGCTGTGCACTGACTTCACGATGACGCATGACGCACACGCAGGAGGAGCTGACCGGTGGACGAGGCGAGCCGAGGCACGACGGATCGAGGCACGACGGAAACGGCGAGGGAGGCGGACCCGATCCGGGGGATGGCCCGCGGCACCGCGCCCGTGCCCCTGTCCGTACTGGACCTGGTCACCGTGGGCAGCGGCACCACCGCCACCGAGGCGCTCCGTACGAGCGTCGCGCTGGCCCGGCTCGCCGAGAACCGCGGCTTCCACCGCCACTGGGTCGCGGAACACCACTCCATGCCGGGCGTCGCCTCCACCTCGCCCGCCGTGATCCTCGCGCATCTCGCCGCCCACACCGAGCGCATCAGGCTCGGCTCGGGCGGCGTCATGCTGCCCAACCACGCGCCGCTGGTGATCGCGGAGCAGTTCGGCACGCTGGAGGCGTTCGCCCCTGGCCGCGTCGACCTCGGCCTGGGCCGCGCGCCCGGCACCGACGGCGCGACGGCCGCCGCGCTGCGCCGCTCCGACCGGCTGAACGAGGGCGCGGACGACTTCCCGCAGCAGCTCGCCGAGCTGACCCGCTTCCTGGACGACGACTTCCCCGACGGCCACCCGTACTCCCGTATCCACGCCGTGCCGGGACCGGTCCAGGGACCTGCGGCCCGCCCGCCGATCTGGCTGCTGGGCTCCTCCGGCTTCAGCGCCCGGCTGGCCGGGGTGCTGGGGCTGCCGTTCGCCTTCGCCCACCACTTCTCGGCGCAGAACACCATCCCGGCGCTCGACCTCTACCGCGAGTCGTTCAAGCCCTCCGCCGTGCTCGACGCGCCGTACGCCCTGATCGGCGTCGCGGCCCTGGCGAGCCACGACGAACGCGAGGCCCGCCGCCAGGTGATGACGGGCGCGCTCTCGATGGTCCGGCTGCGGACAGGCCGGCCGGGGCTGGTCCCGACGCCGGAGGAGGCGGAGGCGTACCGGTTCAGCCCGATGGAGGAGGAGTTCGTCAACAGCTGGCTCGGCAACATCGTGCACGGCACGAAGGACGCGGTCGTCGACGGGCTGAACGACCTTCAGAAGCGCACCGGTGCCGACGAGTTGATGATCACCGCCAACTCGCACGGCGGGGAGGCGCGGCTGCGCAGCTACGAGCTGATCGCGGACGGATACGGCCTGCCGGGGCGCGAGTCTCAGGGGTGACACCTGAGGGCCGGTGAGGGGAACGTCGGGGTTGGATCGGGGACTGCCCTGATCCGGTGGGGAACGCGGAGCCTCAGTCTGGAGACATGACCGAAATCTCCGAGTCCTCGTTACGTGCCTCGTCCCCGCGTCGGCTCTCGCGCCGGGTCCTCGTCGGCGGCGCGTTGACCGCAGCGCTCGCCGCGGCGGTTCCCGCGCGGGCGTACGCAGGGCCCGCCGCCGAGTCGTACCCATCACGCCCGTCTCCCTTGCCTCTTTCACCCCTCCCGTCCCTCAGTACCAAGGCCCTGCAATCCGCCATCGACGACCTGGAGCACCCGAGGGCGACGGGCGCGCAGCTCCGCGTCGGTGGCGCGGCAGGCCGTTGGTACGGCACGTCGGGCGTCGCCGACCTGCGCAGCGGAAGGTCGATAAGAACCGGGGACCAGGTCCGGGCCGGCAGTATCAGCAAGGCATTCATCGCGACCGTCGTACTCCAACTGGTGCGTGAGGGACGGCTGCGCCTGGACGGCCCCGTCCAGCGGTATCTGCCGGATCTGCTGCCGGCGGAGTATCCCGAGATCCGGCTCTCGCACCTGTTGATGCACACCAGCGGCCTGCCCGACGCGAGCGGCCCCGATCAGCCGGACCTGAGCACCCCCGAGCAGATCCTGGCCCACCGGTACGACCGATTGACGCCCGCGCGCCTGCTGGCGAGGGTCACCCGTACGAAGGGGATGAAGTTCGATCCGGGTACCAAACAGGAGTACCGGGGGACCAACTTCCTTCTGCTGGCGATGGTCGTAGAGCGGGTCACCGGCCGTGCGTACGGTGCGGAGATCCACCGCCGTATCGCCCAGCCGCTGGGGCTGACCGGCACGTCCGTACCGGCGAGCGACGATCCGTATCTGCACGGCCCCCATGTCCATGGCTATCAGGAGATGAGCGACGGCAGACTGGAGGACGCCACCGTCTACAACCAGTCGGCCGCCTACGGCAGCGGAGAGGCGGTCTCCACGACCCGCGATCTGGAGACGTTCCTGGCCGCTCTCTTCGCGGGCGAACTTCTGCCACCGTCCCTCCTGGAGCACATGTTCACCCTGCCGCCCCCGGAGGTGCTGATGGTCGACGGCACCCCGGCCCGCTACTCGGCCGGGCTCCAGACGGTCACGGTCAACGGTGTCACCTTCTGGGGCAAGACCGGTGAGCGGTACGGATACAACTCGGGCGCGTTCGGGACCCGTGACCGGAAGCTGCGGATGGTCTGGTCCTACACGCCGGTACGGCGCGACGCGGAACAGAGCCGGATGGCGGAGCGAATAGCGGCGGCTCTGACGAGCTGACGGGGCCCGTCGCAGGGGACCGTGGCGAGAGGATCGTCAGCGCGGGGACCGCGACGCGAGGCGCCGCCGGCGCGGTCGGACGGTCGGTCGGCGCAGAGGCTCGTGGCGCGGCGTTCCGGCCCGGGGGACCAAGGGCCCCGGGCGGACCGTTCACACCCCGTTCGGGCTCACCGCCGCGATCATCTCCGCGATCCGCTCCGGTGCCACCGGGCGGGAGAAGAGCCACCCCTGCCCGGTGTCGCAGCCGATCCGCTGGAGCCGTGCCGCCTGGCCCGAGGTCTCCACGCACTCGGCCGTGACCGTCAGCCCGAGCCGGTGCGCCAGCTGGATCAGCGCCTCCACGATCGTCTCGTCCGCCGGGCTCGGGTGCACCCCCTCGTCGTACCGGAACCCGCGGACGAACGAGCCGTCCAGCTTCAGCACCGAGACCGGCAGCCTGCTCAGATAGGCCAGGTTGGAGTAGCCGGTGCCGAAGTCGTCGATCGCGATCCGCACGCCCATGTCGCTCAGCGCCTGGAGCGCCTGGAGCGGACGGCCCGCCGAGCCCATCACCGCGGACTCCGTCAGCTCCAGTTGCAGCAGGTGCGGCGAGAGTCCGGTCTCCGCCAGGATCCCGGCCACGTCCCCGACCAGGTCCGAGTCCCACACCTGACGTACGGCCACATTGACGCTGACGAACAGCGGCTGGGCGCCCGGGTGGTCGAGCTGCCAGCGTCGCGCCTGGCGGCAGGCGGTACGGAGCACCCACCCGCCGAGCTGCACGATCGAGCCGTCCTCCTCGGCGATACCGATGAACCGATTCGGCGACAGGGTGCCGAACTGCGGGTGGTTCCAGCGGACCAGCGCCTCCACGCCCCGTACGATCCCGTCGGCCATTCCCACCAGCGGCTGGTACTGGAGGACGAACTCCTCGCGCTCGACCGCCGGGCGCAGCGCCGAGGTGAGCGCCTGCCGGGTCATCCGGTGGGCGTTGCGCTCCGGGTCGAAGAGGGTCCAGCGGGCCTTGCCGTCCGCCTTCGCCCAGTACAGCGTGGTGTCGGCGGCCTGCATCAGCCCGGTCGGGGTGGTGCCTTCCACGGCGCGCTCCACGACCCCGATCGACGCCGACACGGAGAGCCGCTGCCCGGCGAGGTCGAAGGGGCGCTGGAGCGCGGCGAGCACGGAGCGGGCGAGGTCGGCGAGTTGTTCCGTACCGGTCGAGTCCTCGACCAGGATCGCGAACTCGTCGCCGCCGAGCCGGGCAACGAGATGGCCGCCGCTGCGCGTGTACCCGCCGTGGTCGGCGCACTCGGTGAGCCGGCCCGCGACGGCGGCCAGCAGCCGGTCGCCCGTGCGGTGGCCGAGGGTGTCGTTGACGGCCTTGAAACCGTCGAGGTCGAGATAGCAGAGGCCGATCCGCCCTGTTCTGCCATCCACTCTGCCGTTTCCCCGCCCGGGACCGCGCCCGGGCGTGCGCCCGGGACCGGAGGCGCGGTCGTGTCCGCGCGCGGAGTACGACGCTGCTGCTGCCGAGGAGGATGCCGCCGCCGACGCCACGCCGTACGCGATGCCCGTGCCGTACGCCGCCGCGCCCGTGGCGTAGGTCCTGCTGCCGTATGTCCCGCCCCCGCCCTCGAACGGCCCGTCGCCGGGCGCCGACGATTCCAGCGCCGCGGCGAGCCGCTCGAAGAAGAGCGTGCGGTTGGGCAGCCGGGTCACCGGGTCGTGCTGCTGGAGATGGCGCAGCCGCGCCTGGAGTTCACGGCGGTCGCTGATGTCCGTGACCGACAGCAGCACGCGATCGGTGTCCGGTACGGGGGCCACGGTGACCTCGGCCCACAGCGTCCTCCCGTCGGGGTGCTTGAGGCGCCGGGTGCAGCGGAATCGGGCCCGCAGGCTGTCGAGGGCTTCGCGGTACGCGTGCCAGGTGCGGGTGTCGGAGGCCAGGTCGAGGAGGTCGGCGGCGGCCTGGTCGGCCAGCGCGCCGGTCCCGGTGCCGAGGAGTGCGCCGAGCGCGTCGTTGGCGTCGAGGACCGTGCCCTCGCGGTCGAGGAGGGCCATGGCGAGCCGGGAGACATGGAAGGCGGCGCGGTAGTCGCGCGCCTCACTCGTCTCGTGCGGCGCGCGCTGCTCGGTGCGGTCGGCCTGCTCGGCGACGGGCCGGTCGTGTCGCTCGGTGTCGTCGTCGGGGACGGCTCTGCCCACGGTCCGACGTTCCGGACGATCCATACGCTCCGTGTTCGGCGGGTGTCCGCCGCCCGCTGCCGCGACCGCCGCTGAGGGCGGCCCTTCGGAGGTTCCGCTCACGGCTCGCTCCCGCGGTGCAGTCGTGTCGTACAGGGGGGTGGTGGAGACGGATCAGCCAGAGAAAGTGTGCCGATCATAGAGGTAGGCCGGGTGGCCATTCCAGCTCCCCCGTACGGAAGGCGGCCCCGAAGAGCCGTTCCCGCGGCGTCGGGCGATCGTTTCTGCACGGCTGTGGCACCGGGCCACCCAAAGGTGACCGGCTGTGACATCGCCGCCGGGCCCGGGGTGTCGGGCCGCTCTCACCCGCGTGGGGCAGCCCAACAGGGCGTACCGCGGCAAACCGGCACAAGGTGGGGGTGGCGTGCCGCCCCGCGTCCGCCGCGCCGAACGCCGTACCCGCAGTACCCGCCGTACCGCCGTTTCCCCTGCCGTAGCCGGAGGTCGATGTGGAGCATCCGCAGCCACCCGAGGCAGTGGAGAGGCCACGGCTGCGCAGGGCCGCCGCGGCCCTCACCTCCCTCATGGCGGTCGCCACCACGTCTCTGGTGGCCGGGCCCGCCGCGACCGCGACCGCGCAGGGGCCCTGCGCCCTGCCCCGTACCGCCGCGCACCACTCCGTCGGCCTGGACACCTGGAACGACGACTATCCCCGGCCCGTCCGCTCCCTCGACGCGGTCATGATCTTTCTCTCCTTCCCGGACTCCCGGCCGCTCGCCACCCCGGACGCCCTGGCGGCCGACCACTTCCCGGCCACCAGCCGTTTCTACGAGCGGGCCTCGTACGGCAGGTTCACGCTCCGCGCGCACCCGCAGCTCCGCTGGTTCACGATGCCGCGCCCCTCCACCTCGTACGGGATACGGCGCGACTGGGAGCCGGCCCGGCGCACCGCCTATCTGCGGGACGCGCTGGCCGCCGCCGATCCGGAGATCGACTTCTCCCGGTACGACGTGGTCTATTTCGTGGCCGACCCGGACGCGCCGGGCGTCGACTCCGACGCCACGAAGGTGGTCAACTTCGACCAGCCGATGCGCGCCGACGGTACGGACATCAAGCGCGTCGTCACCGTCTTCGAGCGGCATCCGCCCGACCGCAACGTGCTGGCCCACGAGACCGGGCACGTCTTCGACCTGGCGGACCTCTACCACCGGCCGACCGACGACAAGGGTGACTGGGACACCTACGTCGGCGACTGGGACGTGATGGGCAGCCAGTTCGGTCTGGCGCCGGACTTCTTCGCCTGGCACAAGTGGAAGCTCGGCTGGCTGGACCGGCGGCAGGTGAGCTGTGTCCCCCCCACGGGAACGACCCTCCTCACCCTCGATCCGATCGCGGCCGAGCCCTCCTTCGGGGGCGCCGCCGGGACCCGGCTCGCGGTGGTGCGCACGGGCAAGGACTCCGCCCTGGCGATCGAGGCGCGCACCGCCACCCGCAACGATCTGCACACCTGTACGGAGGGGGTGCTGATCTACCGGGTACGGAGCGGGAAGGCGTCCGGCGGCGGTCCGGTCGAGGTGGTGGACACCCACCCGGGCAGCGAGGCGTGCTGGGAGCGGTCGGTCTACCCGCCCCTGGCGGACGCGCCGCTGGCGGTCGGCGAGACGTTCACCGTGCCGGGGGAGGGGACCCAGGTGCAGGTGGCCGAGCGGACGTCCTCGGGCGCCTTCACCGTCAAGATCACCCCGGCCGGCTGAAGCGGGCGGCCGTCCGAGGCGGGCAGATGTCCGAGGCGGGCAGGCATACGGAAGAGGCCCCTCGCCGGAGCGAGGGGCCTTTCCTGTCGGTGCGCCGCCAGGGACTCGAACCCCGGACCCGCTGATTAAGAGTCAGCTGCTCTAACCAACTGAGCTAGCGGCGCCTGCTGACGTCGTAGACCTTAGCACCCGGATCGGCGCGAAGAAAAATCGATATGCCGGAGGCGTTCGAGGAGGTCAGCCCAGGCGGCCGAGCGCGGTGCGCGCCGCCGTACGGGCCGCCCGGACGCAGGCCCACAGCAGCACGTCGGGCCCCGGCAGCCACGGGTGGCGGGTGTCGGGCGCGACCAGCCAGCGCGGCCCGGACCGGGCGCCGGGGGTGAGCGGCGGTACGGTCACGGCGTCGCCCGCGCCGTGGCAGAACAGCGGCGGCGGAGCGGTGTCCCGCCCGTCCGGGCCCCGGCCGCCCCACTCCTCCCAGGAGAGCAGTGACGGCAGCCGCTGGGCGGTGCCCGGCGCCGCGAAGAGCAGCGTGCGGCCCCGGTGCGCGGCGACCGGGCCCGAGCCGGGGCCGTCGCACCACAGCCGGTTGAGCATGTGCCGCCCGAACATCGCCGGCGCGCTCACCACGTCGAAGGCGGAGCCGCAGGGCAGCACGCCGGGGGTGGCGGGCCGGGCCGCCCACAGGGAGAGAAGGGAGCGGGGGGAGGGGCCCGCGGACGCGAGCCAGTCCGCGCCGGCCGGGGTGACCTGGGCGGTCTGGTGGCGGCCCGCGTCGCTCAGCAGGCCGAAGAGGTCGGTGCGGCGCTCGTCCTCGCTCGGGCCGGGGCGTAATGGGGCTTCATCTCTTAGCCATGAGCTCATGACCATAAGGTCTACCGGGAGTGATGAACCGATTCCCCAGGGTTTCCGGAAACCGGGACAGGACACCCCAGAGGGGCGTAACCTGCGCCCCGGCATATGCCGGGCTACTGCCCCGGCTACAGGCCACCGCCGGACCACTTGACCTGGCTGCAGGTCACTGCCGGACCACTTGACCCGGCTGCAGGTCACTGCCGGGCCACGGCGCCGGCCGCACGTCAGCGTCGGGCTGCTGACCCGGCCGCGCGTCACCGCCGTGCCACGGCGCCGGCTGCACGTCAGTGCCGGGCCACGGCCCCGGCCGCGCGTCAGTGCCGGGCCACGGCGCCGGCCGGACGTCAGCGTCGGGCTGCTGACCCGGCCGCGCGTCACCGCCGTGCCACGGCGCCGGCCGCGCGTCAGTGCCGGGCCACGGCCCCGGCCGCGCGTCACCGCCGGGCTACTGGCCCGGCTGCGCGTCGCCCGCGAGTAGTTCCCGGCCGAACTCGACCATCTTCTTCGCGTAGTCCTCGGTCCACTCCGCGCGCTCCGCGATGTCCGCCGTCGTCAGCCGGTCGAACCGGCGCGGATCGGCGAGCTGCGCCGCGGCGACCGCCTGGAACTCCACCGCGCGGTCCGTCGCCGCGCGGAACGCCAGTGTCAGCTCCGTCGACCGGGCGAGCAGCTCGGCGGGGTCCTCGATCGATTCGAGATCGAAGAAGTGCTCGGGGTCGGCGACCGCCTCGGACGGCTCGAAGAGCAGCGGCGCGGGTCGCAGCGGACGCCGCCGCTCACTCCGCTCACTCCGCTCGGGATCCGCCATGTCAGTCCTCCTGCTCGTGCGTGTACCGGGCCCGCGGGCCACGGTCCATTGTCCCGCCCGCCGCAAGTACCCCTCAGGGGCGCCACGTGACCCGGTGCTCCGACCACTGGGCCCAGGTCGACTGCATGGCTTCCCACCCGTCCGGGAATTTCACCGTCACCCCGAGCTGTACCGGCTCCGTGGACGGATGTTCGTCCAGCAGCTCCGCCACGCCCGCCCGGCAGACCACGACGCAGGCGTGCCGGTGGCGCGAGGCCAGCACGCAGAGCCGGCCCGTCTCCAGATGGAAGGCGGTCGCGTCCGGGCGCCCCGAGAGCGGGTGCAGGACGACCGTGACATCGAACTCACGGCCCTGGAGCCGGTTGGCCGTGTCCACCGCCACACCGCTCACCCCCAGCTCCGCGAGCGCCGCCCGCACCGCCGCCGCCTGGTCGCGGTGGGCCGTGCCGACCGCGATCCGGTCCGCCGTCACCGGCACCGGATCGGGAGCGCGCTCGCTGGTGGCCGCCGCCCCCCGGTCGAGCAGCCTGCGTACCACCACCGCCACCGCTCGTACCGCCTCCGGATCCGTTCGGGGCGTGCGCCGCGCGGGCAGCTCCAGCAGCCCCCACCCCGACGCGGCGGCCTCGTCCAGCACCCGGTCCGGCCCCGAGCCGTCGGACGGGACACCGAACGCGAGCCGCCGGTCGCCGTGGTCCGTACCGCTGCGGAACGGGGTGTACGGATAGAACGCGTCCGAGACCAGCGGCGCCGCCGACGCGGGCAGCCGCCACGACACCGGCAGCCGGTGCTGCGGCAGCTCGGGATTGTGCGCGAGGAGGGTCGAGACGGCGCTGGCGGACGGGTCGTACGAGAGCCCCGCCCACTGGTCCGCGCCCACCACGCTGAACGGGTCGAGCTGACCCGGGTCCCCGACGAACAGCGCGTGCTCGAAGAGCCCGGCGACGGCGAGCAGCGCGTCCGAACGCATCTGGTACGCCTCGTCGACGATGGCGTGCCGCCAGGGCTCGACGCCCTGGACGTGCGCCCACTTCGCGGCCGTCGAGATGACGATGTCGAGACCGGCGAGATCGGCGGCCTTCGCCGACTTCCGTACGTTCGCCAGCTCGTCCAGCGTCTTGTCGTACGGGTCGGGGTCGTTGCTGTGCAGCCGGCCGACCGGCAGCTCGGGATTCTTCTCCGCTAGCCGGACGACCAGGTCGTCCACCTGCGCGTTCGTCTGCGCGACCACCATCAGCGGGCGCCCCGCCGCGGCCAGCTCCAGCGCGGCCCGCACGACGAGCGTCGACTTGCCCGCGCCGGGCGGCGAGTCGACGACGACTCCGCGGTGCGCGCCGTGCAGCGTGTCGCGCAGGATCGCGTCGGTGGCCCGGGTCGCGGCGGCGCCCGGGTCCGGGACGGTGGGCTCGTTCATCGGCGGGGCTCCGGGGATCGAGATCGGCGGCGGTGTACCGGGCTGAGGGGTCTCACAGGAAGTCCTCCTCCGTCACCGGGTCCGGCGCCGGTGCGGGCACGGACCCGTCGAGCGTCCCCTCCGGGCCGGCCGGCGGGCCGCCATGGGTCCATGGCGTCTGTTCCGGGTCGGGCAGCTTCGGACCGCCCCGCTGGTCGTGCTCGAAGAGCGTCCAGGCGATCCGGTCGCCCTTCTCCGGTACGGAACCCGGCGCGGGCTCCTTGCTCCGGCCCATGCGGTCGGTCAGCCGCACCACCAGCAGGCCGCCCTCCTCCCGCACCGGGCCGGCCGCCTCGTACCGTACGAACTCCGCCGTCTGCGGTCTGCCGTCCAGCGAGCGGAACACCTTCACCCCCGCGCCGAGCTGCGGGCGGTCGTCGGTCCGGAGCGTGACGAGGGGGCGCGGGCTCGGCCGCTTGCTCTCGCTGTACGCCATCTCCACCTCCGTCACCTCCCCGAGGAACGCCTCACCGGCCAGCCGACGCCCCGCCAGCACCAGCGGGTCGTCCAGCGCCTCCTGCGCCTCCAGCTGCCCCTGCGCCGTCTCCCGCGAGGCGAGCTTCTGCGCCGCCGTCACCGCGTCGTCCCTGCGGGGCTGCGGCGGCTCCCCGGCGCGCACCCGGTCGCGGTGGCCGGTGAAGGACCAGCGGTCGCGCGTCCAGCGGCCGTCGACACGCTCGCCCTCCGGCAGCGCGCCCAGCAGGTCCAGACCGTGCCAGACCGCGTCCCACGTGGGCCGCATGACCGACTCCAGCAGCTCGCGGATCCGCCGCTCGGCCGCGGTCAGCCGGGCCAGCTGCTCCTCCGCGCCCGGCCCGTCCTCCGCCGCCGCGAGTGCGCCGCGCGCCCGGTCGTACGCCTCGATCGCGGGCGCCAGCAGCCGGTTGTCGAACGCCGGATCCGTCGCCGGACCGGCCGGCGGGCACACCAACTGCCCCTCCCCGTCCCGCCCCAGCTCCGCCCGGAGCGCCGCCTCCGCGCCCGGGATCCCGTCCGGCGGGTCGAGCCAGGCCAGCAGCGCGCCCAGATGCTGGTCCTCCAGATTGGACTGGCCCGTCGCCCAGTGGCGGTTCAGCAGATCCGTCACCGCGAGCAGCAGCGAGGAGCCCGGCACCCGGGCGCGCTCGCCGTAGTGCGTCAGCCAGCGGCCGAGCAGCGGCACGCGCGGCGGCGCGGGGTACGGCGCGTCCGGATCGTCCTCCGCCGTCCGCCGGAACCGCATCGACCGGCCCAGCAGCCGGACGAAGTCGACGCCCGGCCGGTTCGGCACGATCAGCTGCGGCGCGTCCACGCACAGTTCGACCTCGACCTTGACCCGCTTCCCGGTCTCCGGGTCGGTCTCGTTCCGCTCGGCGGGCTCGATCACATCGGCGTACGCGTCCAGATGCGGCAGGACCGCCTCGGCCAGCTCGCCGAGGAACGCGAACCGCAGATCGCGGTCGCGCGGCTGCGCGACGGTCAGCAGCCGGGGCGCGTCCCGGTCCGTCCCGACGAGCGCGCCGAGCGGAGCGCCCGCCTCGCCCGCGGTCGTCAGCGGGACCAGCACGAGCGGCCGGTCGGAGATCCGGCGGTGCCGGACCGTCGTCAGCGGCTGGGCGCGCCCGCTCTCCATGGCCTCCAGCCGGGCGAGCGTACCGATCAGCGACACGGGACCGCCTCCAGGACAGCCTCGGCGGCGTCCCCGGCATCCGCCGATGGAGGGCGCCGCGCCGCGGCCAGGGCCTCCGCCCGCAGCGCCGCCGCCCGCCGGAGCGTCGCCACCGTCGGGTCCGCCGGGTCGCCCGCCTCGCCGCGGGCGGCCGCCAGCACCGCCGGTCCGCCCAGTTCGGCCAGCCCGCCCAGCTCGCCCCGTACGCCACGGCCCAGCGCCTCCACCGCGCCGTCCGCGCGCGCCGCCGAGCGGCAGTGGAAGGCCAGTTCGCAGGCGGCCAGGCACTCGGGCGCGTAGGCCGCGGAGACCGCTTCGACGGCGCTCGTCAGCTCCGCGCCCGAGCAGCGCTCCACGTCGAAGGTGGTGCCCTCGGGGAGCGCCGCCGCGATCTCCTCGATCCTGGTGAGCCGCGCGAGCTGCCGGCGCGTCACCGAGAGCTGCTTGCGCACGTCGACCACGGACGCCGTCGGCAGGTTGGAGAAGTCCTTGGGGCAGACCAGCAGTACCCGGTGGCCCACCTCGGCGCCCCCGGTGCGCAGGGCGACCCGCTCCAGCGCGAGCGCGTACACCGCCGACTGCCGGGCCGCCGCGCCCACCTTCGCCGCGTCCGCCGAACCGTCGATCATCGGGAAGGACTTGATCTCCACGACCGTCCACAGGCCGTCGGGCCGCACCACCACCGCGTCCGGCTCCAGATACGCCGGTGACCCCGCGACCTCCAGGGCCAGCAGCGGATGGTCCAGCAGCGCCCACCCGCCCGCCTCCGTGGCCTCGCGCAGCGCCAGCGCCGTACGGGCCACCCGGCCCTCGGGACCGGCCGCCGACAGGTCGGGTACGAGGACCTCGCCCGGGGCGGGCGGTGGCGCGGCGCCGCCGAGCCGCTCGGCGACCAGCCGCATCAGCTCCGTACCCCCGTCGGCCTTCACCTTGGCCTCGAAGGCGTTGCCGCGCATGAACGCGAACTGCGACTGTCCGAACGGACCCGGTGAGCCGAGCGCCGTCGCCAGCGCGGCCTTGTCGACGCCCGCGCCGTCGAGCAGCGCGCGGCGCCGGCAGCCGGGGTTGGCCGCGAGGGCGGCCAGCGCGCGGGCGTCGAGCGGATGCGGCGCGACGGTGGGGCCGCGCAGCTCAGCGAGCCGTCGCCGGAGTGTCGTCTGCGGAGGAGGTGCTGGTGCTGCTGCGGGTCCGCTGCCCAGGGAATCGCTCACCCGCGGAAGTCTCGCATCCACCGCTGACAATCGGGGCCGTGCGGGCCGAACGGGCCGGGTCCGCCGCGTGTGCCGGGGGAGCGGCCCGGGCCGTGAGAGGCATCCGTGACGGCCCGTCGGCCGGCTCCGTCCCCACCGGCGACGGCCCGTCGGCCGGCTCCGCCCCCACCGGCCGCCCGGCGGCCAGGGCCCGTACGCGCTCCAGCGCGCGCGTCACGGGGCCCGTCAGCAGCGCGCCCGCGCCCATCACCGCGGCGCCCGCGACCGCGTCCAGGAAGTAGTGGTTCGCCGTGCCCATCACCACCACGGTGATGACCAGCGGATAGATGACGCCCAGCCACCGCACCAGCGGAGTGCGCGCGTGCTTCCACAGCAGCACCCCGCACCACACCGCCCACCCCACGTGGAGGCTCGGCATCGCCGCGTACTGGTTCGTCATTCCGCCCAGCCCGCGCGGCGCGCTGGCTTCCGTGCCCCACCAGCCGTACGAGCTGTACTGCGCCATGGTGTCGACGAAGCCGTGCCCCGCGTCCAGCAGCCGGGGCGGACAGGTGGGCAGGAGCGTGAAGCCGACCAGACCGAGGAGGGTGGAGATCATCAGCCAGGTGCGGGCCGCCCGGTAGCGGGCGGGACGGCGGCGGAAGAGCCAGACGAGGACCGCCGGTGTCACCAGGTAGTGCAGCGAGGCGTAGATGAAGTCGGCGGGTATCCCGATCGCCGGAGTGCTGGTGAAGAGCCGGTTGAGGGGATGCTCGGCGTTGAGGAACAGAGCCTTCTCCACGCGGAGGATCGCCAGCCCGTGGTCGACCGCCGTCGACACGTCCCCGCGCGCCAGCAGCCGGCCCGCGGAGTACGCGGCGTACACCACGACGAGCAGCGCCAGCTCGGTCCACCAGCGGGGCCGAAGTCGCGGGGGGTGCGTCGTTCTCCCACCGGCGCGGGCGGCGCTGGCGCTGGCGCGGTACGACATCCGGGCGGTCTCCATCATGTTTTCATGCAGCTTTCGGCCGACGTTCAACCGTACGGTGTACGCGATCGACGTCTTCGGCCGGGTGTACCCAGGGATCCGCGTTCGACAACATCACCTTCGACGCAATGAGGGACGCCGGTACGCGTCAGGAGGTTGCCCCCTGGAAGTCGCTGTTCGTTCAGGTGCGCGATGATGGAACGGCATCAATGGGAACTTCAGGGAGCATTTTCATGGCACCGCGCATCCTGCTCGCCCGGCACGGCCAGACCGCCTGGTCGCTGTCCGGACAACACACGGGCCGGACGGATGTCCCCCTGCTCGAAGAGGGCCGCCGCGGTGCCAAGCTGCTCGGCGAGCGACTGCACCGCGAGCCCTGGTCGGGGCTGGCCGACGCGGAGATACGCACCAGCCCGCTGGCCCGCGCGAGCGAGACCTGCGAGCTGGCCGGGTTCGGGGGGCGCGCCGAGGCCTGGGACGCGCTGATGGAGTTCGACTACGGCGCGTACGAGGGGATGACCCCGGCGCAGATCAAGGCGGCCCGCCCGGGGTGGCTGATCTGGCGGGACGGCGTGCCGGACGGCGAGAGCCTGGCGCAGGTCGCGGCCCGCGCCGACGAGGTCGTCGACTGGGCGCGCTCCGCCGACCGCGACGTCCTGGTCTTCGCGCACGGCCACATCCTGCGCGCCATCGGGGCGCGCTGGCTGGGCGAGGACATCGCGTTCGCGGCCCGCATCCGGCTCGACCCGACATCGATCTCGGTGCTGAGCTGGGCGTACGACATGCCGGCCATCCAGGTCTGGAACGACACCGGGCACCTCGTGGCCTGAACCGCCGCTCCTCCTGACGTCCCGTCACCCGCGCGTGTTCCGTCACCCGCGGCGTCCGTCACGCGCGGGCATTCCGTCACCCCGGGCGTTCCGTCACCCGCGCGCGTTCGCCGACGCGTGGCGGTCCAGGAACGCGCCCACCTCCGGCAGCCGCCGCTGCGGCAGCAGCACCCGCGCCGTCGCGGCGAGCTTCGTCTGGATACGGGACGACTGGATGTCGTCCAGCAGATCGAGCACCTGGTGCCCGGCGGCCGCCGCCTCGTCCGGCGCGCCCGCGCGCGCCAGGTCGGTGGCGAGCTCCACGCGGTACAGGGCGAGGTTGCGGGCGAAGTGCGGCTGCTGGAGGACCGTCGCGCGGTACGCGTGGCGCGCGGCCCGCGCCCAGTCGCCCAACGCCGCGTGGCACAGCGCCTCCTGCGCCTCCAGCTCGGGCTCGCCGAAGAACGACATCCACTCGGGGTCGGAGTCCGAGGGCCCGCGCTCGAAGTAGCCGTGGGCCTGGGACAGCGCCTGCTCGCACCCCGTACGGTCACCGAGCCACGCCCGCCCGCCCGCCTCCCGCAGCGCGAGCAGCGACAGCAGCCGGTGCGAGGAGAGCTTGGCCGCCGCCCGCCGGCCCGCCTGGGCGGCGCGTACGGCCTCCCGGTGCTGGCCCGCGTCCCTGGCCAGGAACGACGTGTTGCAGAAGGCGTGCGCCTCCAGGGCGGGATCGCCCGCGATCCGCGCCGTGGCCAGCGCCTCCGCGTAGTGCGAGCGCGCCTCGTCGAAGCGGCCCGAGTCATGGGCGAGCCAGCCCACCGAGATCGACAGCTCGCCGGCGCCCGAGTAGAGCCGGTCGGCGGTGGCCCGCCGGGTCGTCGTGCCCGCGTCGAGCAGGGTGTACGCGGCCCGCAGCGGCTGGGCGGCGCTCCGGTAGAGCCCGTCGGCGCCGTGCCGGTCGTCGAGCAGCCGGATCCGTCGTACGGCTTCCTCGACGGCGTGCACCTCGGCCTCGCCGACCCGCCGGGGGGCCGGGACGGAGGCGGCGGCGGTACCGCCGTGCCCGAGGGAGGCGGCCATCGCGGAGGCGGGGCCGCTGGTGATGAATGCGCGACGCAGCACGTCGCTCTCCTCGCTGGTGTCGCTGGGGTGGTTCGTCGGTGCCGTCCCGGCCGGGGGTCTCGGCGGCGGTGTGAGGGGGGCACCGGGGCCGGACGCGGGGCGGCGCTGGGACGTGACCCGCGCCGCTCTGCCGCGTACCTCCTCGCGCGCCGAGAAGCCCAGGTCCCGCAGGGTCAGTCCGGGGAACATGTGCAGGAACACCCGTTCATACGCGTAGTTGGGGCAGCGGATCTCGCCGGCCTCCACCCGCCCGATATAGCGTGCGTCGCACGCCACGTGTTCACCGATCTCCCGTGCGGCCCTGCGCACGGCGGCGGCGAACTCCCCCGGCGAGCGCTGTCCGCGCAGCCGGCGGAAGGCGAGGTTGGGAACTGTCCGGGACGACGTCATGGCCGAGCCCTCTCCTGGTACGGCCGATGGACGGATCGGACAGGGCCGGCCCGCCGCCGGTTCACGGCCGGTCACCCGGCGCAGCAAGAACGTACCGTCCGTGACGGTGCTTATACGCAGTGTTTGGCTACAAATCGGATTTCTCGCCCACGATCCGCCATGAACTGCCATCCTTTGCGGCGGCGTTTCGCCGTAGCCGTTGACGCCGCCCCGCGTTGAACCTGGCGGAGACGCTCAACGTGTCTGCATTCGACGAGGAGGACCCGCCTTGTCGGAGTGGGAGTGGGAGGTCGGTATGGAGACCAGCCGTGGCTCACGCACGACGGCTCAGCACGCACATCACCAGGAGTCCAGCGCGCGCCCCTACGACGTCGGCGAACCCTGCGACCTGGTGACCGTTCCGGCGCGGCAGGGGCTGGAGGCGGTGGACATCCTGCGGCGCGGCGCGGCGCCCGCCGGGGCCGTCCCGGCGGTCGGTCCCGTGCTGCACGACGGCTCCTGCGACACGCTCGGCTTCCTGGTGCCGCCCGGCACGGCGGCCGGCTGGGACCTGCCGGGCAGCGCCTGTACGCAGACGCTCGGCCGCGGCAGGCGCGTCCCCTCGGAGCCGCCGGTCACCGGCTCGGGCTGGCTGCTGCCGCCCGACGCGACGGGGCCGGTCACGGATCCGGTGGTGCTCCGGGCGGCGCTGGGCGAGGCGGCCCGGCTGATCGAGGCCGCCGACCGGTGCCACTGACCGCCGGCGCGATCCGACACCGGCCCTGACCCCGGCGCCCGCGCCGACACCGGCCCTGGTCCTGGCGCCCGATCCGGCACCGGTCCTGCCCCCGGCCCTGGTCCTGGCATCCGCGCCGACACCGGCCCTGACCCCGGCGCCCGCACCGGCCGTGGCACCCGCGCAGGCCTTGGCTCCGGCGCCCGAGCCGACAGCGACCCTGGCACCCGCACCGGCCCCGGCACCGGCCCGGTTCTCCGCGCCGCCGCGCCTCCCCGATAATGAGGGTGTGGCACGCAGCAGGCGGGACCGGGCGGAGGCCGTCGTCGAGGACGTCGACGCCGGTGTCGCCGAGCTGACCCCCGACCGCGAGCGCGCCCGCGCCTGGACGCTGCTGATCGACGGCGCCCCGCAGTCCCATGTCGACCTCGACGACCCCGCGCACCTCTCCTTCGCGTACCAGCGCAGGCTCGGCCACGCCATCGACCTCGTGGCCCCCGCCCAGCGCCCCCTGCACGTCGTGCACCTCGGCGGTGGCGCCTTCACCCTCGCGCGCTACACCGCCGCCACCCGGCCCCGCTCCACCCAGCAGATCGCCGAAGTGGACGCGGCCCTCGTCCGGTTCGTACGGAAACACCTGCCGCTGGACCCCACCGCGCGGATCCGCGTCCGCTCCGCCGACGCCCGCGCCGCGCTCGCCAAGGTGCCCGACGGCTGGGCGGATCTGGTGATCGCCGACGTGTTCGGCGGCACCCGCACCCCCGCCCATCTCACCAGCGCCGAGTTCCTGACCGACGTACGGCGGGCCCTGAAGCCGGACGGCTGGTACGCCGCCAACATCGCGGACGGTCCGCCGCTCGGCCACCTCCGGGGCCAGATCGCCACCGCCGCGGGCGCGTTCGAGCGGCTGGCGCTCGCCGCCGACCCGGCCGTGCTGCGCGGCCGGCGCTTCGGCAACGCCGTCCTGCTCGCCGCGGACCGGGAGCTGCCCGTGGCCGAGCTGACCCGCCGGGTCGCGAGCGATCCGCATCCCGGCCGCGTCGAACACGGGCGCGCACTGGCCGACTTCACCGGTGGGGCGGCCGTCGTCACGGACGCGGGCGCGAAGGCGTCGCCGCTGCCCCCGGCCGGTACGTTCGCGGACTGAAGCCCCGCGCGCGGCCCCTTGCCGATCCCCCGCGCGGAGCCCCCGCGACCGGGCCCGTCAACGGTCGTCGAACTCCACCCTCGGCGCACTGTCGTGCCACGTACAGAAGACCGAGACCTCCCGGCCGTCCCGCGTGAACGTCACCCGGATCCAGTACTCCTCCGTCCACGCCTGCACCTGCCAGCCCGCGTCCGGCGTCGCGGAGACCAACTCGGCCGAGGAATCGCCCAGTTCCAGCACGACCCGGCCGCCGTCCACCGCATAGCTCTTCACCTGGCCGGAGCTGGAGCCGGCGCCGGAGCCGGAGCCCGGGCCCGAACCGGAGCCCGCGGACGGCTCCGTACTCTCCCCGGACGGCCCCGCGGGGCTCGTCGCCGACCCGGTGGGCGCGGGCGCGGCAGGCGACGTACGGCCCTCCTCCGCACCCGCGGACTCCGAGGGCGCGGCCGAGGACGCCGACGGCTCCGGCGACGGGCTCCGGGGCCGCCGCGTCGAGGAGTCCAGCGCCGAGACGTCCCGCTCCCGGACCCCGTCCACCGGCAGCGGAAGCGCGCGGGGCGGGTCGTACGCCGTCCCGGACATGACCGTGTGCACGCCCCACCAGGTCAGCGTCACCGCCGCGCCGGTGGCGAGCAGCCAGGCGATCGCGTGTACGAGTCCTCTGCGCATCGGGGCCATAGTGCACCACCCGCGCCACCCCTGTCCCGCCGTCACCACCACCCGTCGCCCGCCTCACCACCGTCCGTCGCCCATCTCACCACCGTCCACCGCCCCGAGCACCCGGACCCGCCCGCCTCCGCCGCCCCGATGGCGTACGGTGCCGCCCATGCCCAGTGTGCTCGTGGTCGAGGACGACCAGTTCGTACGCTCCGCCCTCATCAGGCACTTGACCGAGGCCTCCCACACCGTCCGGAGCGTCGGCACGGCCCTGGAAGCGCTGCGTGAAGTCGCCCATTTCCCGTTCGACGTGGTCATCCTCGATCTCGGACTCCCCGACCTCGACGGCTCCGAGGCGCTGAAGATGCTGCGCGGCATCACCGACGTACCGGTGATCATCGCGACCGCGCGGGACGACGAGACCGAGATCGTCCGGCTGCTCAACGACGGCGCGGACGACTACCTCATCAAGCCGTTCTCCGTCGCGCACCTCTCGGCGAGGATCGCGGCCGTGCTCCGCCGCTCCCGCGCGGGCGCCGGCGAGGCGCCGTCCCCGGGGGTGCTGCGGGTCGGCGGGCTCACCATCGATCCGCTGCGCCGCCAGGCCGAGTTGGACGGCACACCGCTCGATCTCACCCGCCGGGAGTTCGACCTGCTGACCTTCCTCGCCGGGCGCCCCGGCGTCGTCGTACCGCGCAAGGAACTGCTCGCCGAGGTGTGGCAGCAGTCGTACGGCGACGACCAGACCATCGACGTCCATCTGTCCTGGCTGCGGCGGAAGTTGGGGGAGACGGCGGCCAGGCCCCGCTATCTGCACACACTGCGCGGCGTCGGCGTCAAACTGGAGCCGCCCGCGGGGCCCCGTCCCGCGCGGCCCCGCAGGGAGCCGCTCCCATGAGATGGGCCCTGGTCAAGGTCTCCCTGGCGGTCACCGTGATGGTCGTCGTCGCCTTCGCCGTACCCCTCGGTCTCGTCATCAAGGAGATGGCCAGGGACCGCGCCTTCACCAACGCCGAGCGGCAGGCCGCCGCGATGGGCCCCACCCTCTCCATCACCACCGACCGCGCCGAACTGGAACGCGCCGTCGCCTCCACCCAGGCGGGCGCAGAAGGACGGATGGCCGTCCACGTACCGGCCGGTGAGGAGGACAGGGCGGGCGCCCTGGAGATCGGCTCCCGCCGGGCCGCGCAGAAGGACCTGGAGACCGTACGGAGCACCCCGCGCGCCGCCACCGCCGAGGTCGCGGGCGGCTCCGTGCTGCTCCAGCCGACCGCACTCGGCTCGGGCCGGATCGCGATCGTCGAGATCTACGTCCCCCAGGACGAGGTCACCAACGGCGTCACCACCGCCTGGCTGGTCCTCGCGGGCGTCGGCGCCGCCCTGATCGTCGGCTCGGTCGCCGTCGCCGACCGGCTCGGCATCCGGATGGTCGAGCCCGCGCGGCGGCTCGCGGGCGCCGCGCACGCCCTCGGCGAGGGCAAGCTCGGCGCCCGCGTCCCCGAGGAGGGGCCGGCCGAACTCCACTCCGCCGCCGTCGCGTTCAACGCCATGGCCGACCAGGTCGTGCAGCTCCTCGCCAACGAACGCGAACTCGCCGCCGACCTCTCGCACCGGCTGCGCACCCCGCTCACCGTGCTGCGCCTCAACGCGGCCTCGCTCGGCGAGGGTCCGGCCGCCGACCAGACCAGGTCGGCGGTCGCGCAGCTGGAGCGCGAGGTCGACACGATCATCCGCACCGCCCGCGAGGCCAAGCCGCAGACGGTCGCGGCGGGGCCGGCCGGCGGCTGCGACGTCGCCGAAGTGGTCCGGGAGCGGATGGACTTCTGGTCCGCGCTGGCCGAGGACGAGGACCGTACGGTACGGGTCGCCGGCATCGGCCGGCCGGTGCGCGCCCCGGTCGTACGGACCGAACTGGCCGCCGCCCTCGACGCGTTGCTCGGCAACGTCTTCCGCCACACCCCGGAGGGCACGGCCTTCTCGGTCGACGTGCACGACGGCGAGGACGCCGTGATCGTCCTCGTCTCGGACGCCGGTCCCGGCATCGCCGACCCGAAGGCCGCGCTCACCCGGGGCAACAGCGGCGCCCGGGAGGGCTCCACCGGTCTCGGCCTCGACATCGTGCGCCGCGTCGCGGAGTCGACGGGCGGCGACGTACGGATCGGCCGCTCGGTGCTCGGCGGTACGGAGATACGGATCTGGATCGGCCTCGACGGCTGGCGCTCCCCGGACGAACGGCGCGGCCACCGGCCGCGCGGTCGCGGGCGCGGCCGGGGCCGGGGGCGCGGCAGTTGGCCGCGACTGCCGCGCCGGGGAGCGCGCACGTCCGAGGCGGCGGAGGCGTGAACCCGGGCGCGGCGGCGCGGTGAGCCGAGGGCGGGCGGGGCTCCCGCTCGCCGTGAGCCCCGTGAGCCCCGTGAGCCGAGGGGCCCGCGATCCCGCTCGCCGTCAGCCGTCAGCCGGGGGCGGGCCGGGCTCCCGTCGCCGTGCCCGCCGCCCGCGCGCCCGTCGCCCGCCCCGCTCAGCCGACCGGCGGCTCCGGCAGTTCCCCCGTCGCCGCCACCTTCGCGTACCACCGCGCGCTCGACTTCGGCGTACGGCGCTGCGTCTCGAAGTCCACGTGGACCGCGCCGAACCGCTGGTCGTACCCGTACGCCCACTCGAAGTTGTCCATCAGCGACCAGAGGAAGTAGCCGCGCACATCGGCCCCGTCCCCGATCGCGCGCCGTACCGCCGACAGGTGGCCGTGCAGATAGCGGATCCGGTCCGGGTCGTGGACCGAGCCGTCGGCGGCCGGCTTGTCCTCGTACGCCGCGCCGTTCTCCGTGATGTACAGCGGCAGCCCCGGCGCCTCCCGCGTGTAGCGCAGCAGCAGGTCGTGGAGGCCGGTCGGATCCACCGACCAGCCCATGTCGGTCAGTTCGCCCGGCGGCCGGTGGAAGGCGATGTCGTCCGCGCCCGGCCAGGGGGAGTGGTCGCCCCCGCCGTGGCCGTCGTGCCGCTCCGTGTCCCCCTCCCCGGCGGCCGAGACGACGGCGGGCTGGTAGTAGTTGATGCCCAGCGAGTCCAGCGGCTGACGGGCCACCGCCGCGTCGCCCGCGTGGACGAAGGACCAGTCCGTGAGCCGCGCCGTGTCCGCGAAGAGGTCCTCCGGGTACGCGCCCGCGAGCATCGGCCCGCTGAAGATCCGGTTGGCGAGGGCGTCGATCCGGCGCCGGGCGTTCAGGTCCTCCGGCGCCTGCGTGCGGGCCCGTACACAGGCGGGGTTGAGACTCACCGAGATCTGCGCCCGCGCCGGGAGCACGGCGCGCAGCGCCTGAGTGGCCAGACCGTGGCCGAGGTTGAGGTGGTGGGCCGCGCGCAGGGCGGCCACCGGGTCCGTACGGCCCGGGGCGTGCACCCCGGAGCAGTACCCCAGGAACGCGCTGCACCAGGGCTCGTTGAGGGTCGTCCAGCGCTCCACCCGGTCGCCGAGCGCCTCGCCGACGACCCGCGCGTACTCCGCGAAGCGGTACGCCGTCTCGCGCTCCGGCCAGCCGCCCGCCGACTCCAGCTCCTGCGGGAGGTCCCAGTGGTAGAGCGTGAGGACCGGCTCGATGCCGTGTGCGAGCAGATCGTCGACGAGCGCGCGGTAGAAGTCCAGCCCGCGCTGGACGGCGGGCCCGCGCCCGGTGGGCTGCACGCGCGGCCAGGAGACCGAGAAGCGGTACGCGTTCAGACCGAGGTCCGCCATCAGCCGGACGTCCTCGGCCCGGCGGTGGAAGTGGTCGACGGCGAGGTCGCCGGTGTCGCCGTTCGCCGTCTTGCCGGGCGTATGACTGAAGACGTCCCAGATGGACGGCGTACGGCCGTTCTCCTGGGGCGCGCCCTCGATCTGGTACGCGGCGGTGGCGGTGCCCCAGAGGAAGCCCGGCGGGAAGGTCTCGGACATGGTGCGACTCCCAGTGACCGTAGGGATGGGTGGTGGGGGGTGAGGTACGGGGACGCCCGGCGGCGGGCTCAGCCCTTGACCGCGCCCTGCATGATGCCGCCGACGATGTGCTTGCCGAACAGCACGAAGGCGATCAGCAGCGGCAGCGTGCCCAGCAGCGCGCCCGCCATGATCACCGACTGGTCGGGGATGTAGCCGCGGCCGAGCCCGGTCAGCGCCACCTGCACGGTGGGGCTGCCGTTCTGGGTCAGCGCGATGATCGGCCAGAAGAAGTCGTTCCAGGCCATCACGAACGTCAGCATCCCCAGCACGGCCATCGCGGGCCGCGCGGCGGGGAAGACGACGTGCCACACCACCCGCCAGCTGGCCGCGCCGTCCACCCGGGCCGCCTCGATCAGCTCGGTGGGCAGCGCCCCGGTCAGGTACTGGCGCATGAAGAACACGCCGAAGGCGCTGACCAGGGTGGGCAGGATGACGGACTGGAGCCGGTCGGTCCAGGACAACTCGGCGATCAGCATGTACAGCGGCACGACGCTGAGCTGCGGCGGCACCATCATCGTGCCGATGACCAGCAGGAGCAGCAGGTTCTTGAACCGGAAGCGCAGCTTGGCGAAGGCGAACCCGGCGAGCGTCGAGAAGAGCACCGTACCGGCGGCGACGGACCCGGCGACCACGGTCGTGTTGAGCAGGGCCGTCCCCATGTTGGCGTCGGTCCAGGCGATCTCCAGATTCCTGAAGAGGTTCCCGCCGAACCAGAACGGCGGCGGGGTCTGCGCGAGCCGGGTGTTGTTGCGGGACGCCGCGATCGCCGTCCACACCAGCGGGAACAGCGAGCCGAGGGTGAAAACGGTCAGCACCGCGTAGGTGATCCGGCCGCCGTGCAGCTGCCGCCCGGCGCCGCGCCCCGGCGCTCCCCGTGCCGCCTTCCGCGCCGCTTTCCGTGCCTCCCGACCGGGCCGCGCGGGCCCCGGGGGCCCGGTCCGGGACGGTGGCTGTGCCTGTGCGTGCGACTCTGTCGTCGTGGACATGTGTCTCCCTCACCGGCCCTGCGAGCTCGTGCGCAGACGGCGGCTGATCAGCCAGTTCACCGCGCCGACGACCAGCAGGATCAGGAACATCGTCCAGGCGATCGCCGAGGCCCGGCCGAGGTGCAGATTCACCCAGCCCTGCTCGTACAGGTAGAGCCCGAGCGTCTGGAACTGATGATCGGCCCCGCCGTTCGCGCCCCCGGCGCCGTTGTAGAGCAGCGGCTCACCGAAGAGCTGGGTCGCCCCTATCGTCGAGACCACGACCGTGAACAGGATCGTCGGCCGCAGCGACGGCACGGTCACATGGAGGAACTGCTGCCACCGTGAGGCCCCGTCCAGCGCCGCCGACTCGTAGAGGTCGTCGGGGATCGACTGCATCGCCGCCAGATAGATCAGCGCGTTGTAGCCGGTCCAGCGCCAGATGACGATCGTGGAGACCGCGAGCTGCGAGGTCCACGCGCCGTTCTGCCAGTCGACCGGATCGATCCCCGCCATCCCCAGCGCCCAGTTGATCATCCCGTAGTCGCGGCCGAAGAGCAGCACGAAGACGAGGGTCGCGGCGGCCACCGAGGTGGCGTACGGGGTGAGCACGGCGACCCGGAAGAACATCGAGCCGCGCAGCCGGTAGTTGAGGAGATGGGCGACGCCCAGCGCGATCAGCAGCTGCGGGACGGTCGACAGCACCCCGATGGTGAGCGTGTTCTTCAGCGCGTTCCAGAAGAACTCGTCGCTCACCAGCCGGGAGAAGTTCCGCAGCCCCACCCACTCCATGTCGCCGGGCGCGGTCAGCTCCACCCGGTGGAGCGAGGCCCAGCCGGTGTAGAGGAGCGGGAAGAGACCGAAGGCCAGGAAGAAGACGAAGAAGGGCGCGACGAAGGCGTACGGGCTCCACCGCACGTCGCGGCGGTACCAGCGGCTGCGCCGCTCCCGCCGCCTCTCCAGGCGCTCTTCGCCGGACCGGCCGGGGCTCCGGGAGCCTGGGTTCCGGGAGTCGGCGGTCCGGGAGCCGGCGGTCCCGCGGCGGGTCCGGGCCGCGGCCGGGGCCGCGCCCTCCTCCTCGGAGGGCGCGGCGGCGGGTGCGTCACTGGCCATGGGTCACTGGTCCAGCGCGTTGTCGATCGCCTTCACGGCCGCGTTCCAGCCGTCCTTCGACGAGGTCCCCTTCTGGTCGACCTGGAGCATGCCGACATCGGCCAGGTTCTGCGCGATGATGCCGTCCTTCGGGCCGAGGATCTGCACCGGGACGCCCTGGGCGGCCTGGGTGAAGATCTGCCCGATCGGCGCGTTGTCGAAGTACGGGTGCTTGGCGCCGGAGACCGCCGGCAGCGCGTACGCGGCCTGCGAGCTGGGGAAGCTGCCCCGCTTCTCGAAGAGGACCGCCTGCTGTTCGGGCGCGGTCAGCCAGGCGGCGAGCTTGGCGGCCGCCTCCTTGTTCTTCCCGGCCTCGGGCACGGTGAGGAAGGCGCCGCCCCAGTTGCCGGGCTTCGGCGCGGCGGCCACGTCCCACTTGTCCTTGCCCGCGGCCCCGGCCTTGTCCTGGATGTAGCCGAGCATCCAGGGCGGGCAGGAGACCGTGGCGAAGGTGCTGTTCGCGAAGGCCTGGTCCCAGGAGGGCGTGAACTGCTGGAGCTTGGCGGTCAGCCCCTCCTTCGCGAACGCGGCGGCCTCGTCCCAGGCACCCTTCACCGCCGGGTTGGTCTTGTAGACGACCTTGCCGTCCTTGCCGTAGAAGCGCTCCGCCGAACTGCCGGTGATGGCGGCCATCACGCCGCTCGCCGAGTCCACGAAGGCCGTCCCCTTGGGGGCCTTGGCCTTGAACGTCTTCCCGGCCGCCAGGTACTTCCCCCAGTCACCCGCCCACAGCTTGCCCACCTCCGCGCGGTCCGTGGGCAGTCCCGCTCGGGCGAAGAGGTCCTTGCGGTAGCAGATGGCCTCGGGACCGATGTCCGTACCGAGCCCTATGGTCCTGCCCTCCCCGGTGGTGGACTGCGCCCACTTCCACGGCACGAAGCTGTCCTCCCGGACGCCGGGCGCCTTGCCGAGGTCGACCAGCTTGTCGCTCTGGGTGGCGGTGACCTCGGCGATGTTGGAGACCTCGACGGCCTGGATGTCCGCGAGCCCGCTGCCGGAGCCCAGGTGGGTGAGGAGCTGGGGGTAGTAGTTCTCGTTGCGCTCGATGGAGGTCTGCTTGATGACGACATCGGGGTTCTGCTTCATGTACTGGTCGTAGAGCCCGGCCTCCTGGAGGCCGAAGGCGCCGAAGACCCCCACCGTGAGCGTCGTCCTCCCCTTGCCCCCGACGGCCCCGCCGCTGCTCGCGCTGTCGGCACCGTCGGCCGGATCGTCGTCCGAGGCGCAGCCGGCCAGCGCGCCCGCGGCCAGGGTCGCGACGACGGCGAGGGCCGCGAGCCTACGGGACGGGCGAGTACGTGTACGCATGACGTCCTCCTAGTGCCACCGACGTCGCCGGCCTCCGGCCAACCGCGTGCGTGCGTCGTGCTGCGTGCCGCTGTCCGCGTTGCGAGGGGGGATCCGGCGCGGTCGGGCCACGTGCGGGGCATGTATGGGTCAGGTACGGTGGGAGCGCTCCCACAAGTGATGTGTTGAAGCGTCGCGGGTCCCCGTAGGGGTGTCAAGGGACAGGGCTGGACTCGGCGCGGATTCCTCCCGCGGGTGGCGGTGGCGGCACCGGCGGTGGTCGCGAGCGAACGAAGATCGCCCCCGGACCCTGTCGTACAGGCTCCGGGGGCGATCTTCATCGAGGGTGAGTAACGGGACTTGAACCCGCGACATCCTGGACCACAACCAGGTGCTCTACCAGCTGAGCTATACCCACCACGACCGGTCTTCGTACTTCCCTGACCGGCCGAGAAAAAGTGTACAGGGTCCGCGAGGGTGCTCGCACCCGCGTTGTCGTGGCCGCGACAACGGGCCCGCGCGGGCCCGGGGCAGGCCCCGAGCGGGTGGGCGCGGGGGGCGGGCCCAGGGCCCCGGGAGGGGGCTATTCCGCGGGCAGGACGTGCTTCGCGGCGATCTGCTTCGCCGTGTCCGAGTCCGGCCCCGGCTGCGGTACGAAGACCGCCTCCCGGTAGTAGCGCAGCTCCGCGATGGACTCGCGGATGTCGGCCAGCGCGCGGTGGTTGCCGCTCTTCTCCGGGCTGTTGAAGTAGGCCCGCGGATACCAGCGGCGGGCCAGTTCCTTGATCGAGGAGACATCGACGATGCGGTAGTGGAGGTAGCCCTCCAGCGTCGCCATGTCGCGGAGCAGGAAGCCGCGGTCGGTGCCGACCGTGTTCCCGCACAGCGGTGCCTTCCCGGGCTCCTTCACGTGCCGGCGTACGTACGCCAGGACCTGCTCCTCGGCGGCGGCGAGCGTGGTGCCGCCCGCCAGCTCGTCGAGGAGCCCCGAGGTGGTGTGCATCTGCCGCACCACCTCGGGCATGGTCTCCAGCGCCGCGTCCGGCGGGCGGATCACGATGTCCACCCCTTCACCGAGCACGTTCAGCTCCGAGTCGGTGACCAGGGCGGCCACCTCGATGAGTGCGTCGTCGACCAGCGAGAGCCCGGTCATCTCACAGTCGATCCACACCATTCGATCGTTCATGCGCCTTACCCTACGGGGCGCTCCGCTGGCCGGGCAGACTCGGACGGCCCGGACCCGCCGCGTACAGGTCCCCTCCGGGCTTGCCGTGGTCCGGCAGGGCCGCCGACGCCGCCGGATGACCCGGGGCGCTGGAGGCCGCCGCCGCCCGTCTGGAGTGGGCGGACGCCTGGGCGGGCACCATCGACTCCATGACCCCCGGTGGCATGGGATCGCCCTGCGGGCGCCGGGCCCGGTAGGCGGACCGGTACGCCGCGGGGGAGGAGCCGAGCTGCCGCCGGAAGTGCCCGCGCAGCGCCACCGGGGAGCGGAAGCCGCACCGGCCGGCCACCTCGTCGACCGAGTAGTCGGAGGTCTCCAGGAGCCGCTGTGCCTGGAGCACCCGCTGGGTGATCAGCCACTGGAGCGGCGCGCTTCCGGTGAGCGACCGGAACCGCCGGTCGAAGGTACGGCGGCTCATGTATGCGCGCGCCGCGAGCGTCTCCACGTCGAACTGCTCGTGGAGATGTTCCAGCGCCCAGGCCACGACCTCCGCGAGCGGGTCGGAGCCGATCTCCTCTGGTAAAGACCTGTCCAGATAGCGCTCCTGACCGCCACTGCGGCGCGGCGGTACGACCAGCCGGCGGGCCAGGGCCCCCGCTGCCTCCGCGCCGTGGTCCGTCCTGACGATATGCAGGCACAGGTCGATTCCGGCCGCTGTTCCGGCGGAGGTCAGTACGTCCCCGTCGTCGACGAACAGCTCCCGCGGGTCCACATGGACGGACGGATAGCGTTTGGCGAGCGTCGGCGCGTACATCCAGTGCGTGGTGGCCGGGCGGCCGTCCAGCAGTCCGGCCGCCGCGAGTACGAACGCGCCGGTGCACAGTCCGACGATTCTGGCGCCCTCCTCATGGGCACGGCGCAGCGCGTCCAATGCCTCCGGTGGTGGCGGTGATGTGATGGACCGCCATGCCGGCACCACCACGGTGCCCGCCCTGCTGATCGCCTCCAGGCCGTACGGCGCGGTCAGTTCGAGCCCGCCGGTGGTGCGCAGCGGGCCGTCCTCCCCACCGCAGACGAGCAGGCGGTAGCGGGGAACCCCGGCGTCCTGGCGGTCGATTCCGAACACCGAGAGCGGAATGGAGCTCTCGAAGATGGGGCCGCCGCTGAAGAGCAGCACGGCCACGACTTCCCGGCGTCGACGCCCGGAAAGTTTCCGTACTGACTCCGGCACGGCGGTGGAGTCCTGGCTCATGGCGCTAAGCCCCCCTCGGTGTTCTCGTCTCCCCGTTCTTGTCGGGCCTTTCGCTCCTGCACGATTCCCCTCGGTTTTGCACGGGTCCCCAGCCGTCGATCCTCATGATCGAATCTACTGTGTTCCGTGGTGCCGGCGTGACAAGTTCTCCAACCGGCGCTATGTCGACAAGGCAACTTGGCGCGAAGCATTCGATCACGAAGCGTTCCACTCGCGAGCCGAGAGTGGAAGTAGGCCTCTCGTGCATGGCCCATCCCCGTAGGGTGCGGAGGGCCGTAGCGGTCCTTTCTTCCCTGGTGGCAAGGGGGTTGGCAGGCCATTTCATCAAAGGTTGGGCCCAAGTGCGAAGTTGGCTGAAAAGCGATGGGCTCGTCTGTGTGATGCGCCCAGTCTCCCGGCGCACCACTCTCGTACGCGCGTGAGACCTCCCGCGCCCCCTGTCCATCTGGTTGAACCCTCCACGAGTGACGGCTTCCGGACGGTCCGTACGTTCCGTACATCCTTACGTACGCCGCCATCGCGTCCGACGGCGGTCGGCCCCTCGGTGGTGCGCGCCCCGCGAGGCGCCCGGGGAGGGCTCCCGGAGGGCCCGTCGCGGGCCTGTGGCGGCCTGTGACGGGCTCGTGGGACCGCTCCCAGTATTCCGTGCGGCGCCGGCGCCCGGGGCCGCGGGTCCCCGGAGCCGGCGCCGGGACGCGGGCCCCCGGCCGTGCCGCGCCGCCCGGGCGCCGCGTGGCGCGTGGCGCTCCTGAGGGTCGGGCGCCGGGAGGTGCGGGGACGCGCGGCTCCCCGGGGCGGCGCCGTGGCCGACGGTCAACGGCGAGCCGGACCGCCCGCTCACTCGTGGGAGTGATCCCGGGTCTCCGAGGGGTGCGGCGGCACCGCCCGGGAAGCCTGTAGGGGCCACCCGGCATTGCGATCCGGCACCGCCTCGTGCATGCTCCCTGGAACGCCGCGTGTGACGCGGCGGGCTCTGGGCATGAGAGGAGTGTCGCCGTACCCTTTGGGGTATGGGGTTGGGAAGATGATTCCCGGACACAGCTCCGTCCACCCCGCCACTCGTTGCTCCTTCTCAAGAGGACTTCTTTCGCCGAGACATCCATGGCCGGTCACGAAATCCCAGAACCCGCAGACCGCGAGCAGGTAGCCGACCCTCTGGCAGGCCTCCGAGCGGCGGAACAGACGCACGCCTCCTGCGATCCGGCCTTCCGGCACGGAGTGGTCGTCGGCTTCGACGGCTCGATGTCCAGCGAGCGTGCCCTCGCCTACGCCATCGGCATGGCCCGGCGCCTCGGCTCCGGCCTGATCATCGTCCATGTCGCCAACCGCCTCCCGACCACGGTCTGGGCGGGGTGCGAGCCCCCCGTCTTCGTGGACGTCCCCGACCACCGCACCGAGGTGCTCGGCCTCGAACTGGCCTGCGCGGACTACCTCACCGAGGTGCCGTGGATCCTGGTCGAGCGCGGCGGTGACATCTGCCACGAACTCGAAGAGGTCGGCGAGGAGTACTCCGCCGACGCGATCGTCGTCGGCTCCACGCACGGCATCGTCGGGCGGATCTTCGGCTCGGTCGCCGGGCGGCTGGCCCGCCGCGCGCAGCGCCCCGTCGTCGTCATCCCCTGAGGGCGGGCGGGGCTTCGGGGATCCACGCGACGGCACCGCGCGGCCTCACACCTTGAGAAGTCGCGACCTCAATCCCTGAGGAGCCGTCAACTTCCTTGCCCGCAGCGTGAATTTACTCACGCGTAGAGGTGCGCCGCGCGACGGTGAAGGGTACATAACGGCCACTGGGGCTCAGCACGCCCGCACACCGTGAAGGGAGCCCGCCGTGGCCAACGACGTCTCTGCGGGAAGCGCCAATTCCACTTCGATTCTCGGCCATCTTGCCCTCGGACTCCCCCTGCTCGCCTTCGGCATCGGCCTGACCGGTGCCGTGAACGGCGTCACGGCGGCGGACGCCGTCACCCTCGCGCTGTACGTCGGCGGCGTCGCCCTGTTCGCGGCCGGGCTGCCCGAACTCCGTACCACCGGTTAGGCCACGACCGGCCCCGGGCCGAGGGCCGGTGCCCGGGCAAGCACCGGCCCCTTCGGAGAGCGCCCCCAGTGTGACGGGTGGCACGCGCTGGGGGCGCTCTCACGCCCGAACGGGCCGAACGGGCCGCCGCGCCGCGAGCTCGACGGCCCGTCCCGCCTGTCCCGCCCGTACCGCCCGTACTGCCCGTACTGCCTGTCCCGTCCGCTCGGCTACTCGACCGTGACCGACTTCGCGAGGTTACGCGGCTTGTCGATGTCCCGGCCCAGCGCCAGCGCCGTGTGGTACGCCAGCAGCTGGAGCGGGATCCCCATCAGGATCGGGTCCAGCTCCGTCTCGTTCTTCGGCACCACGATCGTGTGGTCGGCCTTCTCCTGCTCCTGGTGCGCCACCGCCAGGATCGGGCCGCTGCGCGCCTTGATCTCCTCCAGCGCCGCGCGGTTCTTCTCCAGCAGATCGTCGTCCGGGACGATCGCCACCGTCGGCAGCGCCGGCTCGATCAGCGCCAGCGGGCCGTGCTTCAGCTCGGACGCCGGATACGCCTCGGCGTGGATGTACGAGATCTCCTTCAGCTTCAGCGACGCCTCCAGCGCCACCGGGTAGCCCCGTACCCGTCCGATGAACATCATCGAACTCGCCTGCGCGTACTCCGCCGCCAGCTTCTCGATCTCGTGCTCCGTCGCCAGGATCTCCGCGATCTGCTCGGGCAGCCTGCGCAGCCCCGCGATGATCCGCTTGCCGTCCGCCACGGACAGGTCGCGGATCCGGCCCAGGTGCAGCGCCAGCAGGGCGAACGAGACCACGGTGTTGGTGAAGCACTTGGTGGAGACGACACAGACCTCCGGGCCCGCGTGCACGTACACCCCGCCGTCGGTCTCCCGGGCGATCGCCGAGCCCACGACGTTGACGACCCCCAGCACCCGGGCGCCCTTGCGCTTCAGCTCCTGCACCGCCGCCAGCACGTCGTACGTCTCACCGGACTGCGACACCGCCACGTACAGCGTGTCGGGGTCCACCACCGGGTTGCGGTAGCGGAACTCCGAGGCCGGCTCGGCGTCGGCGGGGATCCGCGCCAGCTCCTCGATGAGCTGCGCCCCGATCAGACCCGCGTGGTACGACGTGCCGCAGCCGAGGATCTTGATCCGGCGCACCCCGCGCGCCTCGCGGGCGTCCAGGTTCAGCCCGCCGAGGTGCACGGTGGAGAACCGGTCGTCGATCCGGCCGCGCAGCACGCGGTCCACGGCGTCCGGCTGCTCCGAGATCTCCTTGTGCATGTACGTGTCGTGGCCGCCCATGTCGTACGACTCGGCCTCCCACTCCACGGTGGTCGGCGTCGCCGAGGTGGACGACCCCTCGGTGGTGTACGTCCGGAAGTCGTCGGCCTTGAGGGTGGCCATCTCGCCGTCGTCCAGCGTCACGACCTGGCGGGTGTGCGAGACCAGCGCCGCCACGTCGGAGGCGACGAACATCTCCTTCTCGCCGATGCCCAGCACCACGGGGGAGCCGTTGCGGGCGACGACGATACGGTCCGGGAAGTCCGCGTGCATGACGGCGATGCCGTAGGTGCCCTCGACGAGCTGGAGCGCCTGGCGGACCTTCTCCTCCAGGGTGTCCGCCTGGGAGCGGGCGACGAGGTGGGTGACCACCTCGGTGTCGGTCTCCGAGAGGAAGACGACCCCGTCCGCCTCCAGCTTCTTGCGCAGCTCGGAGGCGTTGTCGATGATCCCGTTGTGGACGAGCGCGACCTTGCCCTCGGTGTCCATGTGCGGATGCGCGTTCTCGTCGCTCGGGGCGCCGTGCGTGGCCCACCGGGTGTGCGCGATCCCGCTGGTCCCGGCGAAGCGCTTGGGGACGCGGGACTCCAGCTCGCGGACGCGGCCCTTGGCCTTGACCATCTTCAGCACGGCGGCCTTGCCCGCTGCGGGCTTGCCGGTGATGACGATGCCGGCGGAGTCGTACCCCCGGTACTCCAGTCGCTGCAGGCCCTCCAGCAGCAGCGGTGCCACGTCACGCTTGCCGATGTATCCGACGATTCCGCACATACGGTCTCTGCCCCTCCTGAGTTCTCACGGTGTGTGCCCGGACCCGCCGGTACGTGCCGGCCGGGCCGGCGGTAACGGCGGTAGCCGCGATGTCAGCCGTAGACGATGCGGCGCAGCTGCCGGAGCGAGAGCTCCGGGGGCGCCACCGCGCGGTGCGGCAGCTCGGCCGCGATCCGCTCGAAGATCTCCGCGTTGGCGGCGCCGCCGGACTGCAGTTCCCGGTGACGGCGCCGGACGAACTCCTCGGTCGTCTCGTCGAAGTACGCCAGTACGTCGAGCACCACACGGGCGGCCTCACCGCGCTGGAGCGCGGTGCTGCGCACGAGATGGTCGATGAGGTCGTCGTACGACGGTCGGCGTTCGAGCACTCGTCGATATTGCGGGCGCACGGGGGTGTTTGCAAGAATCCTGCCCGGAATCGGGCAGGAGGCGCTGAATATGAGAGCTGAATGAGGGAGATGTGCTGCGTCTCAGAGGCGCCCGAGGATGGCCTGCTTGGCGGTGGCGAACTCCTCGGCGGTGAGTATCCCCGACTGATGCAGCTCGCCCAGCTCCCGCAGGCGGCGCAGCAGGGCGTCATGATCGTCGGACCCGTGGCCCGGCCCGCCCGCCGCGTGGGTCGCGCCGGGCGCGGAAGCCGCTCCGGATGCCGGTACGGCGACCTCCGCGGGGCCCGCGCCCGGAAGCTCGCCCTCCGGGGACGCCGCCGCCCTCGGATGCGGCAGCCGGGCCACCACCGCCGCGCCCACCAGCGCCATCAGCGGGTCCTTCCGGAACCCGTACAGATCGACGGCGTGCGGGTCGTGCTTGGCCGGGGTGGAGGTCGGCATCCGTGTCACCAGGAAGCGCAGATAGCCGTTCTCCAGCCCCCGGCTCGGCAGCCACTCCACCCCCTCCACATCGTCCAGGGAGAGTGTGCGGGGGCCGCCGGAGGACTTGGACTCCTCGGTCTTCCAGTTCCACTCCAGCCGGATCCGCTCCCCGTCGAAGGAGACGGTCGCGTCGCCCGCGCCCACCGTGATCGGCAGGGCGGGGCCCGGCAGCAGATAGCTGTCGACGGGGCCGGGGTCCACCTGGTCGAGGAGGAGGGAGTTGCGCACCTCGTCCACCAGGTACTCGGCCACCCCGAAACGGTCCTTCTCGACCGTCAGGCAGTACGGCTCGGAGCTGTCGCCCAGCCGGCCGCCGGTGATCTGGAGCAGCGGATCGGCGCCGTCCCGCAGGCGCAGCCGCAGCCGCCCGGACTTCCGCCCGGCCTCGAAGGAGATCCCGGCGAGCGCCTCCAGCGGCACGGCGATCTCGCCGAGTGTCCTGCGGAGCAGGCCCACGCCCTTGTCCTTGCCGGGCACGATACGGACCGTGCTCCCGTCGAAGGTCCAGGTGCCGTCCCGCTGGATGATTTCCGCCATGCGGGGATTCTTCCATCAGGCGCCGGCGGAACACGAGACGGAACGGCCGGCCCGGGCCCGCGAACAGACCGGCCCCGGCCCGCGCAACAGGGGCCGGGGCCGGCCGCCGTCGCGCTATGTCGCGAACCGGGCCAGCGGGTTGGTCAGTGTGCCGACGAGCTGGAGCGCGCCCGCCGGATCCGTGATGTCGACCATCTGCTCGTTGTCACGGAGCTGGAGCCGGTTGAGGCAGGACAGCGCGAACTCCTCGTCGAACAGGTCGTACCGGGCGAATTTCTCCGCGAGCTGCGGCAGCGACTCCTGGTACCCCCGGACGCACTCCGCGACCGTACGCCAGAACGTCTCCTCGTCGGGCAGCGCCCCGTCCGAGACGAGATCGGCGCTGAGGAAGCGGAGGAAGCAGTCGAAGACATCGGTGAAGACCGACAGGATCTTCATCTCCTCGGGGACGTCCGCGCGGATCCGCTCGACCGCGGGCGGCAGCACCGCGGCCGGGTCCATCACCGCGATCTCCTCGGCGATGTCCTTGAAGACCGCCCGCTGGACGACACCGTCCTCGATGACCAGGATGACGTTCTCGCCGTGCGGCATGAACACCAGGTCGTACGCGTAGAAGGAGTGCAGCACCGGCACGAGGTAGGCGTCCAGGTAGCGGCGCAGCCACTCCGCCGGCGCCAGCCCCGACGCGGCGATCAGCGCGCCCGCGAAGGACGAGCCCTCCCGGTCGGTGTGGAGGAGGGACGCCATCGTGGCGAGCCGTTCCCCGCCCCGGAGCGAGGGCACGGGGCTCTCGCGCCAGAGCGCGGCCAGCATTTTCAGGTACGGGGAGCCCTTGGCGGTGGCGGCCTCGTACTGCCGGTGGTGGTAGCCGATCGCCGCGCGCTCGCGGATGATCGAGAAGCGGGCCGCGCGCAGGGTGGCGTCGCTCTCGATCAGACCGGCGAGCCAGTCGTTGATCGCGGGCGTGGCCTCCATGTACGCGGCGGAGAGGCCGCGCATGAAGCCCATGTTGAGGACGGACAGCGCGGTTTTGACGTAGTGCTTGGCGGGGTCGCTGGTGTTGAAGAAGGTACGGATCGACTGCTGGGCCAGGTAGTCGTCCTCGCCCTCCCCGAGACAGACCAGATGGCGCCGGCCCAGCTCGGCGGCGAAGGTCACGGAGAGTTTGTTCCACCACTGCCAGGGGTGGACGGGGATCAGGAAGTAGCCGTCCGGGTCGAGCCCCTGGTCCCGCAGGATCCCGTCGAACCGCTCCCGCGTCCCGGCGGACAGCTCCGCGCCGATCAGGGAGGCGTAGTCGAGCCCGGCGCCCGCGGTGAAGGTGGCCCGGTCACGGCGCGCGGCGAGCCAGACGAGCCGGACCGGGCTCGCGGTCTCGGGGGCGTACGCGCGGTACTCGTCCACGCCGAAGCCGAGCCGCCCGTTGTTGGCGACGAAGCAGGGGTGGCCCTCGGTCATCCCCGTCTCGATCTCCTGGAAACCGGCGCCGGCCAGCTCCGCCGAAGTCACCGGCTTCTTGGTGAGTTTGTACGCCGTGCCCGCGAGCGTGGAGGAGATCTCCTCCAGATAGACCGGCAGGACCGCGGCGGAGAGCCCCAGCGTGTCGCGCAGCTCGATGAAGAAGTCGAGCGCGTCCAGCGGCACTTCGGCGTCGCCGCGGTGGCGCCGTACGGAGTCGGCGGGTATCTGCCAGTGGTCGAGGGCGAATCGGCGCGCGGTGAAGCGGTACTCGGTCGCGCCGTCGTCGCTGCGCACCCGGTAGCGGTCGCCGCCGAGGGACTCGGGCGTCAGGATGCGCTCGTGGGAGAACTCCGCGAGGGCTTTGCGGACGAGCAGCCGGCCTGCCTCCTCCCAGAGCGCCGGGGTGAGATGGGCGACGCTCTCCGTGATCTTCCCTGCGGCGTCGGGGCCGGCGGGTGCTTTCGGGCTGCTCATCGGGTGACTCCTCGTGCTGCTCGAACGGTCTGCTCGAACGGTCTGCTCGGCGCCCTGCTCGGCGGCCTGCTCGGTCCGCTCGCCCTGTGCTGCCTGTCGTGTCCGTGCGGCGAGCGCGGCGTGCTGCGCGGCGAGCGCGGCGTGGAACATCTCGCGGGTGCAGACGCTCAGATAGGCGTCCTTCTCCGGCTTCTCCAGTTTTCGCTCGATCCGGAAGCCGACCGCCTCGTTGAGGGCGTGGACCGCGGTGTTGCGCACATCCGGCTCGACGACCACGCGCCGTACGGACGGGTCGTCGAAGAGCAGCGCCATCACCGTCGTGATCACGGCGCGGGTGAAGCCGTGCAGCCGCCGCGATCCGTCGGCCGGGGCGACCAGGAAGTGCATCCCGACGTCGCCGGTCTCGGCCTCGTACAGGCCCTTCAGCTCCACTTCGGCCGGGTCGTACCGCTCGATCAGGAAGGCGGGGACGCCGTTGTGCAGCCCGAGGAACGCGTCGTGGTTCGAGGCGGCGGCGATGCCCATGTACTCCCGCTCGACATCCGGCAGCGTGGCGCCCTGCATCAGCCAGAAGGCGGCTCGGGGATGGGTGATCCAGCGGTGCAGCAGCTCGACGTCGGCGAACGGGTCGACGGGCCGCACCTCGAAGAGGCCCAGCCGCTCGTCCGTACGGGAGAACAGGATCTCCGGCTCCGGTGCGCCCCCGGTCATCGGACGGTGCCTTCCGGTGCGGCGAACTCCTGGAACGCGATGGACTTCTCGACCGGGTAGTACGTCCGCCCCAGCAGCTCGCCGATGATGTACGCGTTGCGGTACGGGCCCATGCCCAGGTCGGGCGAGGTGATGCTGTGCGTGTGCACGGCGGCGTTCTGGAGGAAGATCCCGCGCCCGGTCGTGTCGATGCTGTAGTTGCGGGCGACGTCGTAACGGCCGTGCCCGTCCCGCCTGATCCGGTCACCGACCGGCTCCAGGAAGGCGGGGGAGACGTACCGGTACCCGGTGGCGAGGACCAGCCCCTCGGTGGCGAGGGAGAAGTCCCGCTCCTGCTCCTCCTGGCGCAGCCCGAGTGTGTACGTACCGCCGCCGGCCGTCTCCTCGTACGAGGCCGAGGTCAGCGCGGTGTTGGCCATCAGCCGGGTCCGGACCGGGCCCGTGAGGTTCTTCCGGTAGAGCAGGTCGAAGATCTCGTTGATGAGCTCCGAGTCGATGCCCTTGAACAGCCCCTTCTGCCCCGACTCCAGCCGGTAGCGGGTGTCCTCCGGCAGCGCGTGGAAGTAGTCGATGTACTCCGGGGAGGTCATCTCCAGCGTCAGTTTGGTGTATTCGAGCGGGAAGAAGCGCGGCGACCGGGTGATCCAGTTGAGCTGGTAGCCGTGCGCGTCGATGTCGGAGAGCAGGTCGTAGTAGATCTCCGCGGCGCTCTGCCCGCTGCCGACGAGGGTGATGGACTCCTTCCTCTGGAGCTCCGCCTTTCCTTGCAGATAGCGGGAGTTGTGCAGGAAGTCGCCGCCGAGCCCCTGGCAGGACTCGGGGACGTACGGCGGGGTCCCGGTGCCGAGCACCAGATGCCGGGCGCGGTACGTCTCGTCCGCGGTGCGGACCACGTACAGCTCGCTCTCCTCCTCGTACGCGACCGAGGTCACCGTACGGTTGAAGCGCACGCTGGAGAGCCGGGCCGCGGCCCAGCGGCAGTAGTCGTTGTACTCGGTGCGCAGCGGGTAGAAGTTCTCGCGGATGTAGAACGAGTACAGCCGCCCGGACTCCTTCAGGTAGTTGAGGAAGGAGTACGGCGAGGTCGGGTCGGCCAGCGTGACCAGGTCCGACAGGAACGGCGTCTGGAGGTGGGCGCCTTCGAGGAACATTCCCGAGTGCCATTCGAAGTCGGGTTTCGACTCCAGGAAGACGCCGTCGAGTTCGTCGATCGGCTCGGTCAGGCAGGCGAGTCCCAGGTTGAAGGGGCCGAGCCCGATGCCGACGAAGTCGTACGGCGCGCCGCGTTCAGGAAGCGTGGACAAGGTTCTCTCCCAGGTACTGCTCGGCGTGGCCGGAGATCAGATCGAGGACGGCGGCGATGTCGCGCACGGTGGTCTCGGGGTTGAGCAGGGTGAACTTCAGGTACTGCCGGCCGCCCACGGCCGTGCCGGCCACCACGGCCTCACCGGAGGCGAAGAGCGCTTTGCGGGCGTGGAGGTTGGCGCGGTCGATCTCGGTGGGGCTGGTGATGTGCTCGGGGATGTAGCGGAAGACGAGCGTGGAGAGCCGGGGCGCCACGACCACGTCGTAGCGCGGGTCGGCGGCGAGGAGCTGCCAGCCCTCGGCGGCCAGGTCGCAGACCTCGTCGAAGAGCCGGCCGACGCCGTCCGCGCCCATGACGCGCAGGGTCATCCACAGTTTGAGGGCGTCGAAGCGGCGCGTGGTCTGGAGCGACTTGTCGACCTGGTTGGGGATGCGCTCCTCGACCGTCCGGCGCGGGTTCAGATAGTCCGCGTGGTACGTGGCGTGGCGCAGGGTGGCCGCGTCCCGTACCAGTACGGCCGACGAACTCACCGGCTGGAAGAAGGACTTGTGGTAGTCGACGGTGACGGAGTCGGCGTGCTCGATACCGTCCAGGAGCGCCCGCCGGGTGAGGGAGACCAGCAGCCCGCAGCCGTACGCCGCGTCGACGTGCATCCAGGTGCCGTACTGCGCGCAGAGGGCGGCGATCTCCGGCAGCGGGTCGATGGAGCCGAAGTCGGTGGTGCCCGCGGTCGCGACGACGGCCATCGGGGTCAGCCCCTCGGCGCGGCACCGCTCCAGTTCGGCGGCGAGGGCGACGGTCTGCATGCGCTTGTCGCGGTCGCAGGGGATGGAGACCACGGCGTCGGGCCCGAGGCCGAGCAGGGTGGCGGACTTCTGCACGCTGAAGTGGCTGCACTCGGAGGCGAACACCCGTAGTTTCCGCGGGTCCTCGGCCTTGGCCTCCTCGCGGGCGAAGAGCAGCGCCTGGAGGTTGGACTGGGTGCCGCCGCTGGTGAAGACGCCGTCGGCGGAGGCGCCGAGCCCGATCCGCCGCGCGGTCCAGTCGATGAGCCGGCGCTCGATGAGCGTGCCGCCCGCGCTCTGGTCCCAGGTGTCCAGGGAGGAGTTGACGGCGGAGAGTACGGCCTCGCCGAGCACGGCGGGTATCACGACCGGGCAGTTGAGGTGCGCGAGATAGCGCGGGTGGTGGAAGTAGACGGCGTCCCGCAGATAGACGCTCTCCAACTCGTCGAGCGCGGCCGAGGCGTCACCGAGGGGCTGGTCGAGATCGACCGCGGCGACCACCGGGGCCAGCGCGTCGGGGGTGATGCCGGTGAACGGCCTCTCCGCTGTGGCGATTCGGTTCGCCACCCGCTCGACTCCCTCGGTCACGGAGCGCCGGTAGCGGTCCGCCGTCGCGCCATTGAGCAGGTGCGCACGCATGCTGGGGTCCTCCCGGATGTGGGGGTGTGGGGATGAGGCTTGATCGGGTGAAGTTAGGTTAGCCTAACCTAACTTAATTTTTCCATCCCGCACGCAAGCGGCCCTCGTCGCTTCCCGCACGGGCTGTCCTTCCTGCGCGGGCGGCGCTTCCCGTACGGGTACCGCTCCCTGCGTGGGCGTCGCTCCCTACGCGGACTCCGCCGCCGCCTCGCGCAACTGCTCCTCGCTCAGCCCGAGCCGCCAGTAGCCGACGAAGGTCACCCGGCGCCGGTCGATGCCCCGCTCCCGTACGAGATGGCGGCGCAGCTCCTTGACCGTGCCCGACTCCCCGGCGATCCAGGCGTACGGAGCGCTCCCGCGCGCGGTGTGGGCGCGTACGGCCGCCAGGGCCGGCGGGGCGCCCTCCTCCCGTACCAGCCAGGTGATCCGGGCGTCGGCGGCGGTGGGCAGCGGCTGCCGGTCACCGGAGTGCGGCACCTCGATCCAGACGTCCGCCTTCAGGCCCGCGGGCAGCCACTCCAGGATCGCGGAGGCCGCGGGCAGCGCCGTCTCGTCGGCCCAGATCAGTACGGAGTCGGCGTCGGTCGGCGGCCGGAACCGCACCGCCGTGTTGTCCGCCACGGCCGGCCCCAGCATCAGTACCCGGTCACCCGGGGACGCCTGGCCCGCCCAGCGGCACGCGGGGCCGCCGTCCGGGTGCAGCGCGAAGTCGATGTCGACCTCGTCCGGGTCGCGGCGCTGCTCCCGCAGGGTGTACGAGCGCATCACGGCCCGTACGTCGTCGGGCAGCGCCCGCCAGGCGGCCCACCAGCCCTCGCCCTTCTCGACCGGCACGACGGGCTCGGGCCGGCCCGGCTGCGGGAGGAAGAGGGAGAGGCTCTGGTCGCGGCCCCCGGTGACGCAGTGGGTGAGGTCGCCGAGGGCGTCGCCGGGCCGGCCGGTGAAGGTGACGCGGAGCAGGGACGGGCCGAGCCGCCGCGTCCGTACGACCTGGAGGGAGAAGAAACGGAACGGGGCGGTCTCGGCCGTCTGCATATGGCTGTGCTTCCCTGGGGCTCGGTGCGGCCGGTCACGGCCGGTGGCTCATCCCAAGAAAGGTTAGCCTAACCTCACTAGCCCGCCCCGGGGTGGCTCCGGGCCGCGCGCACGAAAAGACCGGGCCGGTCAGTCGGGCAGCCCCAACTCCCTTGCGATGAGCATGCGCTGGACTTCGCTGGTCCCCTCGCCGATCTCCAGGATCTTGGAGTCGCGCCACATCCGGGCCACCGGATACTCGTTCATGAAGCCGTAGCCGCCGTGGATCTGGGTGGCGTCACGGGCGTTGTCCACGGCCACCGTCGACGAGTACAGCTTCGCGATCGCCGCCTCCTTCTTGAACGGCTCCCCCTGCGTGAGCCGCGAGGCCGCGTCGCGCCAGCCGATCCGCGCCATGTGCGCGCGTGTCTCCATGTCCGCGATCTTGAACTGGATCGCCTGGTTGGCGCCGATCGGCCGCCCGAAGGCATGCCGCTCCCGCGCGTACGTCACCGACTCGTCCACACACCCCTGGGCGAGCCCCGTGGCCAGCGCGGAGATCGCGACCCTGCCCTCGTCCAGGATCCGCAGGAACTGCGCGTATCCGCGGCCCTCCTCGCCGAGCAGATTGGCCAGCGGGACGCGTACGTCGGAGAAGGACAGCTCGCGGGTGTCCGACGCGTTCCACCCGACCTTCGAGTACGGGGCGGCGACCGTGAAACCGGGGGTGCCGGAGGGGACGATGATCGACGAGATCTCCGGGCGCCCGTCGTCCTTGCGGCCGGTGACGGCGGTGACGGTCACCAGGCCCGTGATGTCCGTCCCCGAGTTGGTGATGAAGCACTTGGTGCCGTTGATCACCCACGCGTCGCCGTCGCGCACCGCCGTGGTGCGCGTACCGCCCGCGTCCGAGCCGCAGTCGGGCTCGGTCAGTCCGAACGCGCCCAGCGTCTCGCCCGAGCAGAGCCGGGGCAGCCACTCGCGCTTCTGGTCCTCCGTGCCGAACCGGTACACGGGCATGGCGCCCAGCGAGACCCCCGCCTCCAGGGTGATCGCCACGGACGAGTCGACGCGCGCCAGCTCCTCCAGAGCGATCCCGAGCGCCAGATAGTCGCCGCCCATGCCGCCGTACTCCTCCGGGAACGGCAGCCCGAACAGCCCCATCCGCCCCATCTCGCGGATGATCTCGTACGGGAACTCGTGCCGCTCGTAGAAGTCACCGATCTTGGGCGCGACGACCTCGCGGGCGAACTCCTCCACCGTGCGGCGCAGTTGCTCGTGCTCGGCGGAGAGGCGGTGGTCCAGGGACATCGGGTCACTCCTTGGGGGACTGGGCCGGGGCGGACGGTGTCGCGGGGGGCTGGGCCGGGGCGGACAGGGCACGGACGGTACGGGAGGGGCTGGGGCGGCCCAGCTCGCCGGCCAGCCAGACGCTGGTGGCGGTGAGCCGGCCGAGGTCGACTCCGGTCTCCACCCCGAGGCCGTCGAGCATCCACACGAGGTCCTCGGTGGCGAGATTCCCGGTGGCGCTCCGGGCGAACGGGCAGCCGCCCAGACCGCCCGCCGACGCGTCCACCGTCGTCACGCCGTGCTGGAGCGCGGCCAGGGTGTTGGCGAGCGCCTGGCCGTACGTGTCGTGGAAGTGCACGCCGAGCGCGCTCGTGGGCACGCCCTCCTCGTTCAGCTCGGCGAGCAGCGCCTGGACATGGCCGGGGGTGGCGACCCCGATGGTGTCGCCGAGGCTCAGCTCGTCGCAGCCCAGGTCCATGAGCGCCTTGGCGACGGTGACCACCTGATGGACCGGGACCGGCCCCTCCCACGGGTCGCCGAAGCACATGGAGAGATAGCCGCGCACCCGCATCCGCTCGTCGCGGGCACGGGCCACGACCGGCGCGAACATGGCGAGCGACTCGGCCACGCTCCGGTTGAGGTTGGCCCGGGCGAAGGACTCGGTGGCGCTGCCGAACACGGCGACCTGGCGGGCGCCGAGGGCCAGCGCCCGGTCCAGGCCCCGCCCGTTCGGCACCAGGACCGGGAGCGCCACCTCGCCCTGGAGATCCGCCACCAGCGGGAAGAGCGCCTCGGCGTCGGCCAGTTGGGGCACCCACTTCGGGTGGACGAAGCTGGTGGCCTCGATGGTGGTCAGCCCGGCGTGCGCGAGCCGGTGGATGAACTCGGCCTTCACCTCGGTCGGTACGACGGCCTTCTCGTTCTGGAGCCCGTCCCGCGCGCCCACTTCGTGGATACGGACCCGGGGCGGCAGCCCCTGCGCGGGAACGGCCATGGGCAGCCCGTCGGTCATGACTCCTCCTGTGCACCGGCCGCCGGCACCCCGGCGGCCTCCTGCTCCTGGGACGGCTCGGCCGGGGGCTGGGCCGGGGGCTGGGCCGGGGACTGGGCCGGGGACTGGGCCCGCGTCTCGGCGGGCGGCTCGGCCGGGGTCCCGGCCCGGGGTCGGGCCTGCGTCTCGGTCCGGGACTGCGCCGAGGGGCGGGCCGGCGTCTCGGCCGAGGGCTCAACCGGCGGCTCGGCCGGGGTCCCGGCCGGGGGCTGGGCCGGCGTCTCGGTCCGGGACTGCGCCGAGGGGCGGGCCGGCGTCTCGGCCGAGGGCTCAACCGGCGGCTCGTCCGGGGCCTCGACCGGGGTCCCGGCCGGGGGCTCGACCGGGGACTGGGCCAAAGGCTGGGCCGGAGTCCCGGTGGGCGTCTCGGCCGAGGTCTCGGTCAGCGGCTCGTTCGGGGCATCGGTCGGCGTCCCGGCCGGGGTGATGACCGCCAGTACCTGGTCCATGGCGACCGTGGACCCCGGGACGACGTCCAGCTCGGCGACCGTGCCGTCGTGCGGGGCGGCGATGACGTGCTCCATCTTCATCGCCTCCACCACCAGCAGGCTCTGCCCCGCCACGACCGTGTCCCCGACGCCCGCCTTCACGACGGTGACCGTCCCCGGCATCGGCGCCGTCAGCGCGTCTACGCCGCTGCCCGCCGCCGCGCCCCGCAGCGCCGCCTCGACCGGGTCGAAGTCCTGGACGTGCCAGCTGTCGCCGTCCCTGCCGAGCCAGTGCCCCGCCCGGTGGAAGGTGTGCGTCACGCCGTCCACGGTGACGGTGACGAGCCCCGGCTCCACCCGGAAGACGTCCGAGGGCCGCACCTCCTGAGTAACGGGTTCACGTCCCGTTACTCGCAGCATGTGGCGCCCCGGGACCGGCTCACCGCCCAGCCGCCAGCCGCTCGGCACGGAGAAGGGGTCCACCCACCCCGTGGCCGGGTCACCCGCCGGTGCCAGCTCGGCCTGACGGACGGCCGCCGCCGCCGCGTACACCTCCGGCGGGACCCCGTCGGGCACCAGGCCGTCCATCTCACGCTCCACCAGCCCGGTGTCCAGCTCGCCCGCGACCACCGCCGGATGGGCCAGCAGCCGGCGCAGGAACCCGGCGTTCGTCGGCACGCCCAGCGTGACCGTGTCCGCGAGGGCCGCCCGCAGCACCCGAAGCGCCGAGGCGCGGTCCGGGCCGTGGGCGACCACCTTCGACAGCATCGGGTCGTACGTACTGCCGACCTCCGTGCCGACCGCCAGGCCCGAGTCCGTCCGTACGCCGCCGCCCTCCGGCTCGCGCAGCGCCAGCACCGTGCCCCCGGAGGGCAGGAAGCCCCGGCTGCCCTCCCGCACGGAGACCGTCTCCGCGCAGATCCGGGCCTCCACCGCGTGCCCGGTGAGGGTGATGTCCTCCTGCGCGAAGGGCAGCTCCTCCCCGGCGGCCACCCGGAGCTGCCACTCCACCAGGTCGAGACCGGTGATCAGCTCCGTGACCGGATGCTCGACCTGGAGGCGGGTGTTCATCTCCATGAAGAAGTACGACGCGGGATCGTCGCCCGGAACGATGAACTCGACCGTCCCCGCCCCCGTGTAGCCGCACGAGCGCGCCGCCCGGACCGCCGCCTCGCCCATCGCCGCCCGCGTCGCCGCGTCCAGCAGGACGGACGGCGCCTCCTCGATCACCTTCTGGTGGCGGCGCTGGAGCGAGCACTCGCGCTCGCCCAGATGCACCACGTTCCCGTGCGTGTCGCCGAGGACCTGGATCTCGATGTGGCGCGGCCGGTCCACCCACCGCTCCAGCAGCAGCGTGTCGTCCCCGAACGAGGAGCGCGCCTCACGCCGGGCCGCCGCGATCTCCTCCGCGAGCACCGCCTCCGCGCGCACCAGCCGCATGCCCTTGCCGCCGCCGCCCGCCGACGGCTTCAGCAGCACCGGCAGCCCGATCCGGGCCGCCGCCCCGGCCAGTTCCGCGTCGGTCAGCCCGCTGCCCGAGGAGCCGGGCACCACCGGCACGCCCGCCGCCCCCACGGTCTCCTTGGCGCGGATCTTGTCGCCCATCAGCTCGATCGCCCTGGCGGGCGGCCCGATGAAGACCAGCCCCGCCGCATCGCAGGCCCGCGCGAACCCGGCGTTCTCCGAGAGGAAGCCGTACCCCGGGTGGACCGCCTGCGCCCCCGTACGCGCCGCCGCGTCGAGCAGCCGGTCGGCGCGGAGATAGCTCTCCGACGCCGCCGCAGGGCCGATCCGTACCGCCGTGTCCGCCTCGCGTACATGGCGGGCGTCCGCGTCCGCGTCGCTGAAGACCGCGACCGAACGCACGCCGAGCGTGCGCAGCGTACGGATGACGCGGACCGCGATCTCGCCGCGATTGGCCACCAGGACCGTGTCGAACATTCGGGCTCCCACCCTCACCATCGCGCTCTCACATCCGGAAGACGCCGAAGCCCGCTTCGCCCAGCGGGGCGTTGGCACACGCGGTCAGGGCGAGCCCCACCACCTGCCGGGTCTCCAGCGGGTCGATCACGCCGTCGTCCCACAGGCGGGCCGTCGCGTAATAGGCGTTGCCCTGGCTCTCGTACTGCGCGCGGATCGGGTCCTTGAACGCCTCCTCGTCCTCGGCGCCCCACTCCTCGCCCCGCGCCTCCAGCTGGTCCCGCTTGACGGTCGCGAGGACGGAGGCGGCCTGCTCGCCGCCCATCACGGAGATCTTGGCGTTCGGCCACATCCACAGGAAGCGGGGGGAGTAGGCCCGGCCGCACATCGAGTAGTTGCCCGCCCCGTACGACCCGCCGACCACGACCGTCAGCTTCGGCACCCGCGCGCACGCCACCGCCGTGACCATCTTCGCGCCGTGCTTGGCGATCCCGCCCGCCTCGTAGTCCCGGCCGACCATGAAGCCGGAGATGTTCTGGAGGAAGAGCAGCGGGATCCCGCGCTGGTCGCACAGCTCGATGAAGTGCGCGCCCTTCTGGGCCGACTCGGAGAACAGGATGCCGTTGTTGGCGACGATGCCCACCGGATGGCCGTGGATGTGCGCGAACCCCGTCACCAGCGTCGTGCCGAACTCGGCCTTGAACTCGGCGAACCGCGAGCCGTCGACCACCCGCGCGATCACCTCCCGCACGTCGTAGGGCGTACGGGAGTCCACCGGCACCGCGCCGTACAGCCCGGCCGGGTCCACCACGGGCTCCTCGGCCGCCTCGACCGGCCAGGGGAGCGGCCCGCGCGCGGGCAGGGTCGAGACGATGGTGCGGACGATCCGCAGCGCGTGCGCGTCGTCCTCCGCGAGGTGGTCCGTCACCCCCGACGTACGGGAGTGGACCTCACCGCCGCCCAGCTCCTCGGCCGTGACCACCTCGCCCGTCGCCGCCTTCACCAGCGGCGGCCCGCCCAGGAAGATCGTGCCCTGCCCGCGCACGATCACCGCCTCGTCGCTCATCGCCGGGACATAGGCCCCGCCCGCCGTGCAGGAGCCGAGGACGGCGGCGATCTGCGGGATGCCGGCGCCCGACATCCGCGCCTGGTTGTAGAAGATCCGCCCGAAGTGGTCCCGGTCCGGGAAGACCTCGTCCTGGAGCGGAAGGAAGGCGCCGCCCGAGTCGACGAGATACAGGCACGGCAGCCGGTTCTCCAGGGCCACCTCCTGGGCGCGCAGATGCTTCTTCACCGTCATGGGGTAGTACGTGCCGCCCTTGACCGTCGCGTCATTGGCGACGATCACCACCTCACGGCCGCTGACCCGGCCGATCCCGGCGATCACCCCGGCGGCCGGGGCGGCCCCTCCGTACATTCCCTCGGCCGCCAGTGGCGCCAGCTCCAGGAAGGGCGACCCAGGGTCGAGGAGCGTGTCCACCCGGTCGCGCGGCAGCAGCTTCCCGCGCGCGGAGTGCCGGGCGCGGGCCTTCTCGCCGCCGCCCAGCCGGGCCGCACCGAGCCGGGCGCGCAGCGCGTCGGCCAGCGCACCGTGCGCCACCTCGTTGGCCTTCCACGCCGCCGACGCCGGGTCGGCGGAGCTGGTCAGCACGGGGGCGCGCTGCGCGGTCACCCGCCGTGTCCCCTGCCTCGTCGGCTGCCGCATCACTGGTAGCTCCCTCGCTCCGGCCCGCATGGGTCCGCCCGCGTGTGTCCGCAGGCCTGTACCTGCCCTGATGTACCTGCCCGGGCGTTAGCGAGCGTTAACCTCGCCGAATCCAGGTTAACGATCGCTAACGACCCTGTCTAGAATGATTTCCCATGAGCACCCGGACCGCCGCCCCGACCCGCCGCGAACAGATCCTCAAGCAGGCCGCGCGCCTCTTCGCCGAGCGCGGCTTCCACGGCGTGGGCGTCGACGAGATAGGGGCGGCCGTCGGCATCAGCGGGCCGGGGCTGTACCGCCACTTCGCGGGCAAGGACGCGATGCTCGCGGAGCTGCTGGTCGGCATCAGCGGCCGGCTGCTGGACGGCGGGAGGCTGCGGGTCCGCGAGGCGGACGAGGCGGCGGGGGCGCTGGAGGCGGTGGAGGCCCCCGGGGTCACCGGGACGGGCCGGGACTCGGCCGCGCTGCTGGCCTCGCTGATCGACGGGCACATCGACTTCGCCCTGGACGACCGCGCGCTGATCACCCTCCACGATCGCGAGCTGGACCGGCTCAGGGACAGCGACCGCAAGCTGGTGCGTCAGCTCCAGCGGCAGTACGTGGAGCTGTGGGTCACGGTCGTACGGGAGCTGTACCCGCACGTACCGGAGGCGCAGGCGCGCGGCGCCGTGCACGCCGTGTTCGGGCTGCTCAACTCGACGCCGCACCTCGGCTCGTACGGCGGCAGCCTGCCGGGCCGCGCCAAGACGGAGGCGCTGCTGCGCCGCCTGGCCCACGGCGCCTTCGCCGCGCTGGGCGAGGAAGGCGCCGACGGCGCCGGAGGCTTCGGAACTGCGGCGGGTTCCGCGAGCACGGACGATTCCGCGAGCACGGACGGCTCCGGAAGCGCGGACGGCTCCGCGAGCGCCGAGGACCCGGTGCTGCGGTTCAGGCGGTCCTGAGCCCCGACAGCTCCCTGGCCAGGGTCTCCACCGGCTGGAACGTCACCCCGAGCAGCGCCACGTGCTTCCAGTGCAGCGAGCCGTCCGGCGCGACCAGGAACACCGACCGGCGCACCCCGATCCCCGGCGCGGCCACCCCGAACGCCTTCGCGACCGACCGGTCGGTGTCGGCGAGCAGCGGAATGCGCAGGTCGTGCTTGCGCGCGAACGCCTCGTGGCTGTCGACGTCCTGCGGGCTGATGCCCCAGACCTCGGCGCCCAGATCGGTGAACGTCTCCAGACCGCTGGAGTACGAGCAGAGCTGCTTGGTGCAGACGGCCGTGTCGTCCCCCGGATAGAAGGCGATGACCAGCGGGTGTCCCTGCCGTTCTTCGAGCCGGTACTCCCGCCGTACGAAGGTGTCGCCGTCGAGTACGCCGCCCGGCAGGGTGAAGGGCGCCACGGGCCGGCCGAGATCGGGTGAAGTTGCCACTGGACACTCCCGGTTGAGGTGAAACGGAGTAACGGAGGTACGCACAGTGGACCACTCCCCGGCGGGCATCCGGCACCGGGGTCCCGCCGGATCGCCCGGGGCGCCCCGGGCCCGGATCCGTCCCGGCGTGCGGGACACCCGGCGCGCCACGCGGGTCGGACGGCACAATGGGCGCATGCCGATACCCAGTCGCCCCGCCCTCGTCGACCACCTCGTCCGTACGCGTATCGCGGGCGATGTCGCCACGCCCCGCGACAACAACCTCTCCCACTACCGCAAGCTCGCCAACGGCGACCGCCACTACTGGCTGGGCCTGGAGCTGGGTGACCGCTGGACCGACGAGCAGGACGTGCTCGCCGTGATGGCCGAGCGCTGCGGAGTGAACGACGACCCCGGGCACCGTGCCGGGCAGGACACCATCGACCCCGAGCTGACCGTCGACGCCCTGGAGCGGATGGCGGCGCGGCTGCGCAAGGCCGCCGACGCCAAGGAGCGCGTGCTCTTCGCGACCGGTCACCCGGGTGGCCTGCTGGACGTGCACCGGCAGACCGCCGACGCGCTGCGGGCCGCCGGCTGCGAGATCGTACGGATCCCCGGCGGGCTGACGGCGGACGAGGGCATGGTCTTCCAGTTCGCGGACGTCGCGGTGCTGGAGCGCGGCGCCACCCTGTGGCACACGCACTCCCCGGAGCCGATGCGGGCGATCCTGGACGGCCTGGAGCGCGACGGCAGACCGCAGCCCGATCTGGTCGTCGCCGACCACGGCTGGGCGGGCTGCGCGGGCCAGCGCGGCCTCGACTCCATGGGGTACGCGGACTGCAACGACCCCGCGCTCTTCCTCGGCGAGGCGGAGGGCACGCTCAGCGTGACGGTCCCGCTGGACGACCATGTCACGGACCCGCGCTTCTACGACCCGATGACGGCCTACCTGCTCAACGAAGCGGGGCTGCTCTGACAGCCCCGCTCCGGCGCTCCGCCGGCCGGCCGGTCAGAGCCCCATCGACTTGGCGATGATCGTCTTCATGACCTCGCTGGTGCCGCCGTAGATCCGGTTGACACGGTTGTCCGCGTACAGCCGGGCGATCGGGTACTCGTTCATGTAGCCGTACCCGCCGTGGAGCTGGAGGCACTTGTCGATCACGCGGTGGGCGACCTCGGTGGTGAAGAGCTTCACCGAGGCGGCCTCGGCCGCGGACAGCTCGCCCAGGTCGTGCGCCTCCAGCGCGCGGTCCACGACGGCCTCCGCGGCGTCCACCTCCGCCTTGCAGGCGGCCAGCTCGAACTTGGTGTTCTGGAACGACGCCACGCTCTTGCCGAAGATCGTACGGTCCTGCACGTACGCCTGCGCGAACCGGACGGCGGCCGCTGCCTGCGCGTACGCCCCGATCGAGATGCCCAGTCGCTCCTGCGGCAGATTCTGCCCGAGGTAGGAGAAGCCCTTGTTCTCCTCGCCGAGCAGGTCCTCGACCGGCACCTTCACGTCGGTGAAGGACAGTTCGGCGGTGTCGGAGGTCTTCAGCCCCAGCTTGTCGAGCTTGCGGCCGACCGCGTACCCCTCCGACTTCGTGTCCACGACCAGCAGCGAGATCCCGAACCGCCGGTCGTCGGGCTTCGGCGCGGCGGTCCGCGCGCAGACGATGACACGGTCCGCGTGGACACCGCCGGTGATGAACGTCTTGGCGCCGTTGAGGACGTAGTGCGTGCCGTCCTCGGAGAGCTTGGCGGTGGTCTTCATCCCGGCCAGGTCGGAACCGGTGCCCGGCTCGGTCATGGCGATCGCGTACATCGCCCGGCCGCTCACGAAGTCGGGCAGCCACCGCTTCTTCTGCTCGTCGGTGGCGTACGCCTTCAGATACGGCAGACAGAGCGTGACGTGGACGCTGGAACCGCCGAAGGAGACCCCGGCGCGGGCGGACTCCTCCGCGATGACCGCCTGGAACTTGAAGGACTCCTCCCCGGCCCCGCCGTACTCCTCGGGCACCTCGATCCCGAAGATGCCCAGCTCACCGAGGGTGTGGTAGAACTCGCGGGGTGCCTGCCCCGCCGCGTACCACTCGTCGTACACCGGCACGACCTCGGCCTCGATGAAGGCGCGTATGGTCTCCCGGAACGCCTCGTGGTCCTCGTTGTAAACGGTACGGCGCACGGGGCAGCCCTCCTGCGGTTCGTCACTGGCCGGAGCGTTCATTAAGCGCTTGCTCAGTCCAAGTTACCCGGCGGTTCGCGCGGGTGTCCAGAGGTTCACGGCGGGGCGGGCCGGGGCGGGCGTCAGGCGGTGGCCCGCTGATGACATGGGCGCGATGCGGCCTTGATTCCGGTTGCTCCCGGATTGTGGCGGTCGTCGACCGGATGCAGAGTGGTCCCAGGACCGCAAGATCGTCCGTTCCGCGCAGGGCTCACGGAGGTGCAGTACATGTCGGAGAAGAACCCAGGGCACGGGGCTGCCCCCGAGGTCTCCCTGCCGCCCGAGGTCAAGGTGCTCCAGGACGTCACCCCGCCCTTCTTTCCCGACGGTGGTTCGGGAATGACCATCCTCGTCGAGTGGCCTCCCGCTCACCCCGGGCTCCCTCCGCATCGCCACTCGGGCCCGTCGTTCGGCTACGTGATCGAAGGCGCGGTCCGGTTCGAGCTGGAGGGCGAGCCGGAGCGTGTGGTCGAGGCGGGCGGGACGTTCTGGGAGCCGGGCGGTGACGTGATCCACTACCAGGACGGCAACGCCCTGCCGGACGCACACACCAAGTTCGTGGTGACCATGGTGTGCGCGCCGGGTCAGCCGATGCTCAGGTTGGTCGACGAGAAGGAACTGAAGGACCGGGCGCACCTGCGCGCCCCGCGCCCCTCCGCAGGCTGACCCGCGAGATCGACGAGACCGACAAGGGCGCGTGGCGCGCACTCCGGAACACCGGGCACCCGAACGGCGGGTCACGCCGCGCTGGGCAGCGGAACGGCGGCTGCCCAGCCTCCCGGAGCAGCTCAGACCGGGGTGATCGAGCTGCACTTCTTGAACGGTAGCCAGGGGCGCGTGCCGTCCTCGCGGGGGGCGCCCGCGTAGGTCGGGTCGCCGGTCAGTTTCTGCTCCTCGTGCTCGCGGCTGGTCTCCAGGCCGAAGAGCTTGAAGCCCGTGCTCAGCTTGTGGAGGGACGTGCCCAGGCTGAGCGCGAACCCGGCCTTCCACCAGTCGATGTTCACCTTGTAGTCGAGGCTGCTGAGCTTGGCCTTGTCGTGCAGGAGCCGCTCGAAGGGGGTGGAGTCAGGGGTCAGCGGGTCGGCAGCCGAGGACGGTGAGGGAATGCCCGCGTTGTGGATCTGCTTGAGTCCGCTGTCGTCGCCGTCCTCGCCGTTGCGCAGGTAGTTCTCGACGGTCTCGCTGTCCTTGGCGTCCTTCAGGTCGAGTTCCGCCACCTCGGTGTGCAGATCCGTCTCGGTCTTTCCGCCGCCGCCCTCGACATGCAGGGTGACCGGCCCGGCGGGCACCGAGCCCCGTATGTCGACGCCCGGGTTGCCGCTCATGCCGCGCTCGGCCGTCGTGATCCTGAGCCTGGTCGGACGGTGGGGCCTGCCGTCCTTCTCCTCCTTGTCGTAGTCCTCCGCGTTGTACGTCACGTAGAACTGCTGCATGTGGCTGCCCTCGCCCTGGTAGCCGTTGCCGACCCGGCCGTTGATCTCCATCGTGTAGACGAAGGTGATCTCGCCGTTGCCGCGCATGACCAGGGTGTCCTCCATCCACGTCCCCTGGGCGCCCTTGCCCGTGAGCTGACCGACGCTCTTGTTCTCCTTGCCGGTCCTGAGGCTCTTGCCGAACTTGACGTCGCCGGACTTCTCGCTGGTCGTTTTGGTGATGTCGAGGTCGGGCTGCCGGTCCGGCGGCAGTTCCGGCAGCTTGTCCTTGTTCTTGTGGTTGCAGATCATGCCGAGTTCGGTGCCCCAGGCGCGGGGCGGACCGCTGTTGCACTTCGCGGCGCCCTTCAGGTACTCCGCGAACTGCTGGGCGTCCTTGTAGTTGGCCTCCAGGTCCTTCTGCGGGTCGCCGGTCTTGTTGCCGTCGAACAGCCACCGGCCGCCGCCACCACCGCCCTTGGTGTAGCTGCCGCTCAGCGAGGCGCTGCCGCCCCACGACTTGAGCCCGGGGAAGTCGATCCCGCCCTCCACGCCGCCCTGCACCGTGCCCGTGGAGTCGAGGGTGACCGTTCCGTCCGACCACTGCGTGACCTTCAGCTCGCTGCTGGAGCTGATCTTGATGAAGAGGATCCGCATCACGGTCTTCTGCTTGTCGGTCTCCGAGGCCAGGATGCACTTGTCGGGTTCGAAGGCCGCGTCCTCCTCGGTCGGCTCCTCCGGCTTGCCCTCGGGGTCCGACAGCGTCGTGGTCCCGCCGTCACCCGCGTCGGTGGAGTCCGGGTCCGGCAGCGCCGTGTCGTCGCCTCCCGCGCCCGACCGGCAGGACTCGCCGGTCGTCAACTGGCATATCGCGTCGTGGAGTCCGCCGGTCACCTTCGTCCCGACCGGCGTGAGCGTCAGCCCCAGCACCAGGCTCACCACGAGGGTGAGCATGCCGAGGTACTCCATTCCCGTCTGTCCCCGGTCCCGGGAAATCGAGGGTCTTGCACAGCCGTTGTCTCTCATGTTCTCACCGCTCCTCCCCCGCTGAAGGTTTGGTTCCGCGCGAAGGCTACGGAGCGGAAAACGGCGGCGGCTTGGGCCCGGGGACCCAGCCCGGGACCCAAATCCGACGCGGTCAGGACCCCTCTGGGTCCTGGGGTGTCAGGTGGCGAAAACGCAGGTGAAGGGGGTGCTGCCGCAGGATGAACGGTCGCTCGGCGGCCCGCACCTGAGCGCTACGGGGGCGGACCGAGCCGGCCGCCGCTCCGGGCCTACCGCGTTCGGTAGGCCCGGAGGAAGGTCCGCACCCCCTCGACGACGAGCGGCCGTACGCGGGTGTCCTCCACGGCGTTCGCGGAACCGAGCCGGTCCAGCGTGACGCCGAAGGTCAGCGCGATGAACTGGTCGGCCGCGAGCCGGGCGTCCGGCACGTCGAGCAGCCCGGCCTCGGCGAAGGCGGCGAACCGCTCGGCGAGCGCCTCGTCGGGGGTGTCGGCCATGGAGTTGTAGCCCCGGCGCGACAGGTGGCCGGATTCCGCCCGGACCAGTCGCTGCAGCGTCGCGTACTCCGCCGAGCCGAGCATGTCGGTCGCGATGCGCATCGAGAACGTGACCAGGGCGTCCTCAAGGCCGGGCTCCTCGCTGAGGGCGGTGAGGTCGGTGAGGGTCTCGTCGAGGGTGCGCCGGATCGTGGTGATCAGTGACTGGCCGACGGTGTCGACGACCGCGCGCAGCAGCGTCTGCTTGTCACCGAAGTAGTCGTAGACGGTCCGCTTGGACACCTCGGCCCGGGCGGCGACCGCGTCGACGCTGGTCCGGTCGAAGCCGTCGGTGAGGAACAGTTCCCGGGCCGCCGAGAGGATGGCGGCCCGCTTCGGCGTGGACCCCTCGCGCAGTGTCTTCGTGGTCGGCATGCACGCATCTTAACGTCCTACACTGCACGGTGTAGTGTAATTCCTGTCGGCGGGCGCACCGCATACGTACACACACCCCTGTGCATCGCGCCCCGCGTGAACGGCCGCCGTGCCTGCGCCGGGCCCGGCAGGGCGGCAGCGCTCCGCGTACGGCCGGCTCCTCCTCCACCCGCCCGGAAACGACGGAAAGGACGTCCATGACCACAACAACTCTGGCTTCCCCGGCCCGTATCGGAAACGCCGCTGTCGCGGCCCTCGGCGCGCTGGCCGTCGCCACCGGCGCCCTGGAATCGGTGGTGACGCCGACGCTCCCGCTTCTCCAGCGCGAGCTGCACATGAGTCCCGCCGAAGGGGCGTTACTCAGCATCACGCTCCTCATCACCGGCGCGCTCGTCACTCCGGTCGCGGGCAAGTTCGGCGATCGTTACGGCGGGAAACGGGTCCTGGTCCGGCTGATGGGGGTGGTCTCGGCCGGTGGTCTGGTGTCCGCCCTGGCGCCGAACCTGCCGGTGCTGCTGCTCGGTCAGATACTGCAGGGAGCGATGGTGGGCGCGCTGCCCCTGTCGTTCATCCTGGTGCGCGAACACCTCCCCGCGGGAGAGTCGAAGGTGGCCATCGGGGTGGTCAGCGGGCTGTTCGTGGGCGGCGGGATGGCGGGAACGCTGGCGGCCGGGCCCGTGGCGGAACAACTCTCCCGGCACTGGATGTTCGCGCTGCCGACGATCGCGGTCATCGGGTCCACCCTGCTGGTCAACCGGCTGATGCCGCAGGACCGGCCGGGCCCGTCGGACGGCGCCCGGGTCGACTGGCCCGGCCTGGCTCTCCTGAGCGGGACGCTGGTCACGCTCATGCTCGTACTCGCGCTGGCGCCCGACCTCGGCGCGCAGCCCCTCGTGCTCGGCGCCCTCCTCGTGGTGCTGGCCGCCCTCGCGGCCGGATGGGTGGCCGTCGAGCGCCGTGCGGCCTCGCCGATGGTCGATCTGCGCATGCTGAGGCGCCCCGCCGTGTGGAAGGCGTGTGTGCTGACGTTCGTGATCTGCGTCGGCACCTCGGTGCCGGTCTATCTCGTCCCGCAGCTCCTCGCGGTCTCCGGCGACGACTACGGGTTCGGGGCGAGCGCCACCGAGATCGGCTTCTTCCTGCTGCCCGGCGCCGTGGCCGCGTCGCTGGCCGGGCCGATCAGCGGGATCGGGGCGCGGCGCTTCGGCTCGCGCGCCGTGGTCACCACGGGGACCGTCCTCATGGTCGCCGCCCTGTTCGCCCTGGCGGCCGTGCACACCGAGGTCTGGCACCTCGTCATCGGCAAGGCGCTGATCGCGCTCGCCAACGGCCTGTGCGTCACGGCGATGGTGACCAGCACAGCCACCTCCGTCGATCAAGGTGACACCGGCATCGCGACCAGCCTGGTCCTGGTGACCCGCGTCATCGGCTACGCCGTGGGTGTGCAGTTCAGTGGCGCGATCCTCACCGCCGGGACCCCTTCCGGATCGGATGTCCCGGCCGAATCGGCCTTCGTCACCGGCTTCGTCATCGCGGGCGCCGTCACGGCGCTGTCCCTGCTTGTCGTCCGTACCCTGAGCAAAGGAGTCAAGGAATGACCCGCAATGATCTGCCGAAGACCGATCTGCCGAAGACCGATCCGTCCAGGACCGATCCGCCGAGGGACCTCCGTACGTCACAGAGGCGCACCGTCCTGATATCCGGGGCCGGCATCGCGGGGCCCGCCCTCGCGTTCTGGCTGAACCGCCACGGGTTCGCGGTCACAGTGGTCGAGAAGGCGGGCGCACCGCGCGGCGGCGGTTACCCCGTCGACGTGCGCGGCACCGCGCTTGAGGTCGTCCGGCGCATGGGAATCCTGCCGCGGTTGCGGGACGCGCACATCGAGCTGCGCCGGCTGACCTTCCTCGACGGGGACGGCGCCGAGGTGGCCTCGGTCGCCCCGCACACCGTCACCGGCGGTGTCGCGGGACGGGACCTGGAGGTCCGGCGCGGGGATCTGACCGCCGCTCTCCACGCGGCGGTCCGTGACGACGTGGAGTTCTTGTTCGACGACTCCGTCGACACCCTCGACCAGTCCGGCCACGGGGTCGACGTCACCTTCCGCGGAGGCGGCAGCCGTACGTTCGACATCGTGGTCGGCGCGGACGGGATGCACTCCCGGACCCGGGCGTCCCTGTTCGGCCCCGAGGAGCAGTTCCACCGGTACCTCGGCTACTGCTTCGCCGGATTCACCCTGCGCAACACCTTCGGGCTCTCCCACGAGACCGTGCTGTGGAACACCCCGGGCCGGGCCGCGGCACTCTACGCCGTGGGGGTCGGGGAGGACGTACACGTCCTCCTGAACTTCGTTCGCACGGAACCGCCGTTCGGCGCGTTCCGGAACCCGGAAGCCCAACGGGAGCTGGTCGCCGAGGTCTTCGCCGACGCGGGATGGGAGGTTCCGGGCCTGCTTGCCGCCCTGCGCGACGCCGACGACCTGTTCTTCGACACGGTCAGCCAGATCCGCATGCCCCATTGGTCCAGCGGCCGGGTCGCGCTGGTGGGCGACGCCGCGTACGCGCCCTCGTTCCTCACCGGACAGGGCTCCAGCCTCGCGCTCGTCGGCGCGTACATGCTCGCCGGTTCCCTGGCCGGCCGGGACCACACCGCGGGCTTCGCCGCCTACGAACACGACACCCGGGGCTTCGTGACGCTCAACCAGGACCTGATCGGCGAGGGCGGCGCCGCGCTCTTCCCGACCACGGCCGAGGCCCTGGAGCGGCGCAACGACATGCTGCGCAAGCTCAGCACCCTGCCCCACGCGGAGGGGCGGCCGGCGCACTCGGCCCTCACCCTGCCCGCGTTCACGCCGGTGGCGTGAGCCCGGGCGCGGGCGGCTCCCGCAGCGCGAACCACAGCTCCATCCGTACGTCGGGGTCGTCCAGGTCCCGCTCCAGGAGCGTCGCGCAGCGGGTGATCCGGTGGCGGACCGTGTTGCGGTGGACCGTCAGTGCCACCGCCGTACGGTCCCAGCTGCCGTGCAGCGAGAGCCAGGCGCGCAGCGTCTCGATCAGCGCCGGGGCGCCCGGCGCGGCCAGGACCGGGGCCAGGAGGGCGCGGGCGTGGGCCGCGGCCTCCTCCCGGGGGATCAGGGCGGTGAGCCCGGCCGCCGGGCCGGCCGGGTCGTGGCGTACCAGCGGGGTACGGGTGGCCTCCGCGCGGCCCAGGGCGCGCAGCGCGCGGGTGTCGGCGCCGGCCAGCTCCTCCGGGGGGACCGCGTCGCTGACGCCGAGGGTCCAGCCCGGCTGGGCCGTGACCTCGCGGTCGGTGAGGACGCGGACCGTGGCGCCGTCCGTGTCGGCCAGCGCGCTGCCCAGGGCCGCCGCCAGCGCGCCCGCCGCGAAGGGGGTGGCGCCGCCGCGCCCCTGGACGACCCGCCAGGGCCCGGGGCCGAGGAGCGGCGCCGCCTCGGCGGGGGTGGCGCCGAGCAGCAGCCGTACGAGCGCGGCCGAGCGGCCCGCCTCCGCGGCACCCTGGTGCGGCGCGGTCAGCAGGGAGAGCAGGACCACGGCGACGCCCGCGACGGTGTGGTCGCCGGGCTCGCGCCGCTCGGCCGCCACGCCGAGCACCAGGCCCTGGCCGCCGCCGAGGGCGTACGCCGCGAGGTGGGCGCCCGGTGTCGTGTCCGTGGCGGAGGAGGGCGTGGGGGCGGCGGCCGGGCCGACCACCCTGGCCAGGCGCGCGAGCGCCGTACGGGCGCCCGGGGCCGCGACGCGGCCCGTCGAGTGCAGCTCCGCGCCGTCCGGGGCGAACAGGACCGCGCGGCCACCGAGCCCCGACGCCAGCTGGTGCAGCACGGCGGGCACCGGGTCCTGCCGGGCCGCCGCCGCGGCCAGGCCCTGCTGGGCGCGGGTCACCCGGCGCAGCTCCCGGTGGCGCGCCTCCGCCATCAGCCGCCACACCGCGCGGGCCACCGCCGTGAACTGGGTACGCGGCGGCACCTCCAGCAGCGGCAGCCCGTGCCGGTCGCAGGCGTCGACCAGGGCGGGCGGCACCGTGTCGTACACCGGCGTCACCCCGAAGCCGAGCGCCGCCGCGCCCGCCTCGACCACGCGCGCCGCGTACGCGTCCGCGGCGGCGTCGGTGAGCTGGACGCCCGCGGTCAGCAGCAGCTCGCCGCCGAGCAGATAGGGGTACGGGTCCGCCATCTCCGAGGTGTGCACCCACTGCACCACCTGCGCACCGTCGTCCGGCGGTCCCGCGATCCGGCGCAGCCCCAGCGTCCGGTCGGCCAGCAGCTCGGCCAGCGGGACCGGGGGAGTGGGCGGGGAGGACGAGGGGGACGGGGAGGACGAGGGAGACGGGGGAGACGGGGGGAACGAGGGGGCGGAAGGGGCCCCGGTGCTGTCCGGCATGGATGATCCATCCGTCGTCGGCGGAAAGAATGGATGAAACGTACACTTCAGCGCTGCTTTCCGGCCACCTACCGTCATGACCCACACGCTCGGCCACGCACGAACGAACGCAACGGCCGTGTGCGCAATACGTACGGCCGCGCACGGCGACGTACGGAACGCGAGTGCCCTTCAAGCGTGAGACGAGACGGAGGAAGCCCATGGCTGTCGACTACGCGGTGATCGTCGTCTATCTGGCCGGCATGCTCGCCATGGGCTGGTGGGGCATGCGCCGCGCCAAGTCCAAGAGCGAGTTCCTGGTGGCGGGCCGCAGGCTCGGCCCCTGGATGTACTCCGGGACCATGGCCGCCATCGTCCTCGGCGGCGCCTCGACCATCGGCGGCGTCGGCCTCGGCTACCGGCACGGCCTCTCCGGCGCCTGGATGGTCTTCGCCATCGGCCTCGGGCTGCTCGCCCTCTCCGTCTTCTTCTCGGCGAGGATCGCCCGGCTGAAGGTCTACACCGTCTCGGAGATGCTCGACCTGCGGTACGGCGGCCGGGCCGGGCTCATCTCGGGCATCGTGATGTGGGCGTACACCCTGATGCTCGCGGTCACCTCGACCATCGCGTACGCCACGATCTTCGACGTCCTCTTCGACCTGAACCGCACCGTCGCGATCATCCTGGGCGGCGCCATCGTCGTCGCGTACTCGACGCTCGGCGGCATGTGGTCCATCACGCTGACGGACATGGTGCAGTTCGTCGTCAAGACGATCGGGGTGCTGCTGCTCCTGCTGCCCATCGCGGTCGTCAAGGCGGGCGGGATCGGCGAGATGAAGGCGCGGCTTCCCGCCGAGTACTTCTCGCCGTTCGGCATCGGCGGCGAGACGATCTTCACGTACGTCCTGATCTACACCTTCGGCATGCTGATCGGACAGGACATCTGGCAACGGGTGTTCACCGCGCGCGGCGACAAGGTCGCGCGCTGGGGCGGCACCGTCGCCGGTACGTACTGTCTGGTGTACGCGCTGGCCGGCGCGGTCATCGGAACGGCCGCCAAGGTGCTCTACCCGAACCTGGGCAGCGCCGACGACGCCTTCGCGACCATCGTCAAGGACGAACTGCCCCTGGGCGTACGGGGGCTGGTGCTGGCCGCCGCGCTCGCCGCGGTGATGTCGACCTCCTCGGGCGCGCTGATCGCCTGCGCGACCGTGGCCAACAACGACATCTGGGCGCGGCTGCGCGGCGCCGTCGGCCGGGGCGGCGCGGACCAGGGGGAAGCGGGCCGTGGGGAGGTGGACGAGGTGCGCGGGAACCGGCTGTTCATCCTGGTCATGGGCATCGGCGTGATCGCCGTCGCCGTCGCGCTCAACAACGTGGTCGAGGCGCTGACCGTCGCGTACAACCTCCTCGTCGGCGGACTGCTCGTACCGATCCTCGGCGGGCTGCTGTGGCGGCGCGGCACGGTGTACGGGGCGCTGGCCGCCGTGGTCGTCGGCGGGGTGACGGTCGTGGGGCTGATGGCGGCGTACGGGATCCTCGCCAACCAGCCCATCTACTACGGCCTGCTGGCCTCCTTGGCCGCCTATGTGATCGTCAGTCTGGCAACGCGGCCGACGGACGAGGCGGTGCTCGCCGCGTGGCGCGCCCGGCTCGCGGGAGAGGCGCCGGAGGAGGCGGGGGAGCCCGCTGTCAGTGGGCTGGTCCATTCTTGAGACGGAAGCACTCCGGACAGAACCGCACAGGGCGACACGGAGTGCCGCAGAGAGATGCGTAACAGGCGTAACAGCCGTAACAGTCCCAGCACGTCACGCGGTACGGAACCGCACGCGGCGACACCCGGAAAGGCCCGACGATGAGCAGCAACGGACACCACGGACAGCACGGACACGAGGGGCACCCCAGCGGCCCGCGCGGGCCCGTCGACTCGTCCCGTGTCCCGAGGTACGCGGGGCCGGCCACCTTCGCCCGGCTGCCCCGGCTGGACGAGGTCGGCACGGCCGATGTCGCGGTCGTCGGCGTCCCCTTCGACACCGGGGTCTCCTACCGGCCGGGCGCCCGCTTCGGCGGTAACGCGATCCGGGAGGCGTCGCGGCTGCTGCGCCCGTACAACCCCGCGCAGGACGCCTCCCCGTTCGCGCTCGCGCAGGTCGCGGACGCCGGGGACATCGCCGCGAACCCGTTCGACATCAACGAGGCGGTCGACACCATCGAGGCGGCCGCCGACGACCTGCTGGGCACCGGCGCACGGCTGATGACCCTCGGCGGCGACCACACGATCGCGCTTCCCCTGCTCCGTTCGGTCGCGAAGCGGCACGGACCGGTCGCGCTGCTCCACTTCGACGCCCATCTGGACACCTGGGACACCTACTTCGGCGCGGAGTACACCCACGGCACCCCGTTCCGCCGGGCCGTCGAGGAGGGCATCCTCGACACGGAGGCGCTCTCGCACGTGGGGACGCGCGGCCCGCTCTACGGGAAGCGGGATCTGGACGAGGACGCCAGGATGGGGTTCGGGATCGTCACCTCCGCCGATGTGATGCGCCGGGGTGTGGACGAGATCGCGGACCAGCTGCGGCAGCGGATCGGGGACCGGCCGCTCTACATCTCCGTCGACATCGACGTCCTGGACCCGGCGCACGCACCGGGCACCGGCACGCCCGAGGCCGGCGGGCTGACCTCCAGAGAACTCCTGGAGATCATCCGGGGGCTGGCCTCCTGCCGGCTGGTCTCCGCCGACGTGGTGGAGGTCGCGCCCGCGTACGACCACGCGGAGATCACCTCGGTCGCAGCCTCGCACACGGCGTACGAGCTGACGACGGTCATGTCCCGCCAGATCGCCAGGACCGCACCGGTCGCCGACGGCGCCGAGAGCACTGCCGCGGAGGCGCGCTGATGCACGACCACGACCACGACGTGGTGCGCCTCACCCCCGAGCAGACCGCCGCGGCCCTCACCCCGCCGCCCGGCCGGCGCGGCGGCGATCTCGTCGTCGAGACGCTGTACGGGCTCGGCGCCACGACCGTCTTCGGCCTGCCGGGACAGCACGCCCTCGGCATGTTCGACGCCCTGCGCCGCTCCACGCTCCGCTACATAGGGCTGCGCGTCGAGAACAACGCGGGGTTCGCCGCCGACGCGTACGGCCGGGTCACCGGCGAGGTCGCCCCGCTGCTGCTCTCCACCGGACCCGGCGCCCTGACCTCGCTCGCCGCGCTCCAGGAGGCGGCGGCGGCCTCGGCGCCCGTGCTGGCGATCTCCAGCCAGATACCGGCGGCGGGCCTGGGCGGCGGGCGCCACGGCTATCTGCACGAACTCCGCGACCAGCAGGCGTCCTTCCGCGACATCGTCAAGTCCGTCCATCCCGTCCGGGCGGCCTCGCAGATCCCGTCCGCGCTCGCCGCCGCCTGGGAGTCCGCGCTCACCGCCCCGCACGGCCCGGTGTGGGTGGAGATCCCGCAGGACGTGCTGCTCGCGGAGGTCTCGCTGCCGGTCGTCACGGCGATGGACGCCACCCCGCGCCAGCTGCACCCGCGCCCCGAGCTGACCGCCGTCGCGGCGCAGGCGCTGTCGCACGCGGCCCGGCCGGTGATCATCGCGGGCGGCGGAGTGGTCCGGGCGGACGCCTCCGGCAAGCTGCGCGCGCTCGCGGAGAAGCTGGACGCGCCGGTCGTCACGACGGCCGGGGGCAAGGGCGCCTTCCCCTGGGAGCATCCGCTCTCCCTCCAGTCCTGGATGGAGGACCGGCACACCACGGACTTCCTGGAGGACGCGGACGTGCTGCTGGTGGTCGGCTCCGGGCTGGGCGAGCTGTCCTCGAACTACCACACCTTCCGCCCGCGCGGCCGGGTGATCCAGATCGAGGCGGACCTCGGCAAGCTGGAGTCCAACCATCCCGCGCTGGGCATCCACGCCGACGCCAGACTCGCGCTGTCCGCGTTGGTGGAGTCGGTGGACGAGCGTACGGACCTGGCCGCCGCCGTGTCCGTACGTACGGTGCTGGAACGCGTACGGGAGCGGATCGCGGCCCAGGACCTCACGCTGGAGCGGCGCGTGCTGGCCGCCGTCCGCGACGCCCTGCCCGCCACGTCCCCCAGCTTCTGGGACATGACGATCCTCGCCTACTGGGCCTGGTCCGCCTGGCCCGGCCCGATGCACTCGGGCCAGGGCGCGGGCGGCCTCGGGTACGGCTTCCCCGCCGCGCTCGGCGCGGCGGCGGCCGACCGTACGAAGCCGGTCCTGGCGGTGTCGGGGGACGGCGGCGCGATGTACTCCCTCGCGGAGCTGGCGACCGCCCGCCAGTACGACCTGCCGGTGACCTGGCTGATCGTGGACGACGGCGGCTACGGCATCCTCCGCGAGTACATGACGGACGCCTTCGGCGAGCCGACGGGGACGGAGCTGTCCCGGCCCGACTTCGTCGCCCTGGCCCGGTCCTTCGGCGTCCCCGCGGTCCGTACGGCACCGGAGTCCCTGCGCGAGGACTTGGCGAAGGCGCTCGCCGAGCCCGGCCCTTCCGTGGTCGTACTCCCCGCCCTGCTGCGGATGTTCGCCCCGACGCACCTGGACACCTGAGCGCCGGGTCCCGCTGGTCCGCAAGCGTGACCTGGACCCGTACAACCATTCGCCGACGCTGGTGAGTCATGTGTCAGTGAGCGTGCCGCGGGGTGCGTTCGCCGACACCCAGGGGGACGGGACACCGACATGACTCAGCAGTGGATATCAGGACCAGGACAGCGCCCGGGAAGCCCGGGAACTCAGGGAAGCCAGGGAGGCCAGGGAAGCCAGGGAAGCCAGGGAAAGGGTGTCTCCTCCCGGCGGGCCCGTGGCACGCTCTCCGTGGCGCTTGCCGCGGGCGTGCTCGTCCCGGTCGCGGCCGTCGCGGGAGCCACGCCCGCCGCCGCGGCCGCGCCCGCCGTCGTCTGCACCTCGGGGAAGGCGGGGCTCGCCGACCGGCTCACCAAGGACATCACCGCGGCGCTCAAGAACAGAACGTCCACGACCGCCGTCGGCGTCTTCGACCGTACGACGAAGACGACCTGCACCCTGCGGGCGACGCAGAAGTACGACTCCGCCAGTGTGGTCAAGGTGACCGTCCTCGCGACCCTGCTCTGGGACGCGAAGAAGACCAACCGCTATCTGACCCAGCGTGAGGTCGACCTCTCCACGGCCATGATCACCAAGTCGGACAACGCCGCGACCACCACCCTGTGGAAGCAGCTCGGCCTGACGAAGATCAAGGGCTTCCTCAAGGCCGCCGGCATGACCCTGACCGTCCCCGGCACGGGCGGATACTGGGGCCTCACGCAGATCACCGCGCAGGACGAGCAGAAGCTGCTCGCCCTGATCACCGCGAAGAACACCGTGCTCAGCGACAACTCGCGCGCCTTCATCCTGGAGCGGATGCGCAAGGTCGTCGCCTCCCAGCGCTGGGGCGTGCCCGCCGGGGCTCCGGCGACCGCCACCGTCCAGCTCAAGAACGGCTGGCTCTCCCGCTCCACCCACGGCTGGCGCGTGCACAGCGTCGGCGCGTTCACCGGCAAGGGGCACGACTACATGATCAGCGTGCTCACCCACGACAACAAGACGATGAACGACGGCGTCAACACCATCCAGGCCGTCGCGAAGGCGGTCCACAAGGATCTCAACCCGGTGGCGGCGAAGACGGGGGCCGCCGTCCACTCCGTACCGGAGACGCCGTACGAGGCCGTTCCGGCGACCCCGGAGAAGGCGGCGAGGGAGGCCGTTCCGGCGACGCGCTGACCCTTCCGCGCCGCTGGGGTGATCGCCTTGAGGCCCCTTGAGGTCTCTTGAAGCGGCCCCGATGCGAACGTATGTATGAGTCTCCGGTCCTAGGCCGGGTCTAGGACCGGAGACCCGTATTTGTTGCGGAGGGATGAAATCCGCCTTCGCCCGCGTTGGTGCATTCCGGCAGATCAGGACGTCCGGAAGGCGTCCGGGCGACGGGAGGCAGCAGTGGCGGGCGGGTCGGCAGAGCAGGGCTGGGCACGGCGGCTGGCCGGGTACGCGTGGCGGTATCGGCGCAATGTGGTCCTCGCGCTCGGATCGTCGCTGGCCGGCATGGCGGTGATGGCCCTTGTCCCGCTGATCACCAAGGTCGTCATCGACGACGTGATCGGCGCGGGACACCGCTCGCTGTTCGTCTGGACCGGGCTGCTCGTCGTCGCCGCGCTCGTCGTCTACGCGGCCACCTACATCCGCCGGTACTACGGCGGACGGCTCGCCCTCGACGTCCAGCACGACCTCCGTACGGAGATGTACACCACGATCTCCCGGCTCGACGGGCGCCGTCAGGACACCCTCTCCACCGGGCAGGTCATCGGCCGCGCCACCAGCGACCTCCAGCTCATCCAGGGGCTGCTCTTCATGTTGCCGATGACCATCGGCAACGTCCTGCTCTTCCTGATGTCGCTGGCGATCATGGCGTGGCTGTCGCCGCCGCTGACCCTGATAGCCGTGGCCGTCGCGCCCGCCCTCTGGTACATAGCCCGCCGCAGCCGCACCAAGCTGCACCCGGCCACCTGGTACGCCCAGTCGCAGGCCGGTGCCGTGGCCGGTGTCGTGGACGGCGCCGTCTCCGGCGTCCGCGTCGTCAAGGGCTTCGGCCAGGAGGACCAGGAGACCGGGAAGCTCCGCGAGGCCGGGCGCAAGCTGTTCGCCGGCCGGCTGCGGACCATCCGGCTCAACGCCCGCTACACCCCCGCGCTCCAGGCGGTCCCCGCGCTCGGGCAGGTCGCGATGCTCGCGCTCGGCGGCTGGCTGGCCACCCGGGGTCAGATCACCCTCGGCACGTTCGTCGCCTTCTCCACCTATCTGGCCCAGCTCGTCGGCCCCGTCAGGATGCTCGCCATGGTCCTGACCGTCGGCCAGCAGGCACGGGCCGGGGTGGAACGCGTACTGGAGCTGATCGACACCGAACCCACCCTCCAGGACGGGACGAAGGAGCTGCCGGCCGACGCGGAGGCGTCGGTCGAGTTCGACGACGTGTCCTTCGCGTACGAGGACGGCCGCCCCGTCCTCGACGGCTTCTCGCTGGAGCTGGCCCCCGGCGAGACCGTCGCCGTCGTCGGCGCCTCCGGCAGCGGCAAGTCCACGCTCTCGCTCCTGCTGCCCCGCTTCTACGACGTGACCCACGGCGCCGTCCTCGTCGGCGGCCGTGACGTCCGTGAACTCACCCTCGCCTCGCTGCGCGCCGCGATCGGCCTCGTGCCCGAGGACAGCTTCCTCTTCTCCGACACCGTCCGCGCCAACATCGCGTACGGCAAACCCGACGCCACCGACGAGGAGATCTTCCGGGCCACCCGCGCCGCCCAGGCCCACGGCTTCATCAGCGAACTGCCCGGCGGCTACGACACCAAGGTCGGCGAGCAGGGCCTCACGCTCTCGGGCGGCCAGCGCCAGCGCATCGCCCTCGCCCGCGCGATCCTCACCGACCCACGGCTGCTCGTCCTGGACGACGCCACCTCCGCCGTCGACTCCCGCGTGGAGCACGAGATCCACGAGGCGCTGCGCGCCGTGATGGCCGGGCGCACGACGCTGCTCATCGCCCACCGCCGCTCCACCCTCGGCCTGGCCGACCGGATCGCCGTACTGGACGCGGGACGCCTCTCCGACGTCGGTACGCACGAGGAACTCCAGCGGCGCTCCGCCCTCTACCGGCGGCTGCTGACCGAGCCCGACGAACTGGGCTCCACCTCGCCGGGGGGCGCCCGCGACGCCGCCGCGCCGGAGGGGGGAACGCCGGCCACGAGCGCGCCCGGGGAGCGTCTGCCGGAGGCGGGTCCGTCGCCGTCACCGGCGCGTACGAAGGACGGGTGTCCGGTGACGGACGGCTGCCCGGCGGACGACCTCGCCCTCCAGCAGGTCCAGCAGGAGATCGACGCCGAGTTCGACGCGGAGCGCGGCGTCACCCCCGCCCTGTGGGTACGGGACGAACTCGCCGCCGGTGCCCCGCCCGAGGCCGGCGCCACCCCCGAACTGCTCGCCCAGGTCGAGGCGCTGCCCCCGGCCACCGATGTCCCCGAGGTCGACGAGGCGCGCGCTGTCGCCGCCGAGGAGTCGTACGGGCTGCGCAGGCTGCTGCGCGGCTTCGGACTGCCGCTGCTGGCCAGCCTGGCGCTGGTCGCCGTGGACGCCGGGATGGGGCTGCTGCTGCCGGTCCTCATCCGGCACGGCATCGACCAGGGCGTCGAACAGCTCGCGCTCGGCGCCGTATGGGTGGCCGCCTCGCTCGGCCTGCTGACCGTACTGGTCCAGTGGGCGGCCCAGATCGGCGAGACCCGGAAGACCGGCCGCACCGGGGAAAGGATTCTCTACTCCCTGCGCCTGAAGATCTTCGCGCAACTCCAGCGGCTCGGACTCGACTACTACGAGCGCGAGCTGACCGGCCGGATCATGACCCGGATGACCACCGACGTCGACGCCCTGTCGACGTTCCTGCAGACCGGGCTGGTCACCGCGTTCGTCTCCGTCGTCACCTTCGCCGGCATTCTCGTCGTCCTGCTCGTCATCGACCTGGAGCTGGCGCTCGTCGTCTTCGCGACGCTGCCCGTGCTGATCATCGGCACGGTCTTCTTCCGCCGCAAGAGCGTCCAGGCGTACGAACTGGCGCGCGAGCGCATCAGTGTCGTCAACGCCGACCTCCAGGAGTCGGTGTCCGGGCTGCGGATCGTGCAGGCGTTCCGGCGCGAGGGCGACAGCGGCGAGCGCTTCGCCGGCCGCAGCGACCACTACCGCGCGGCCCGGGTGCGCGGCCAGTGGCTGATATCGGTCTACTTCCCCTTCGTCCAGCTCCTGTCGTCGGTGGCGGCGGCGGCCGTGCTGATCGTGGGCGCGGGCCGGGTGGAGGCGGGGACGCTGACCACGGGCGCGCTGGTCGCGTACCTCCTCTACATCGACCTGTTCTTCGCCCCCGTGCAGCAGCTCTCGCAGGTCTTCGACGGCTACCAGCAGGCGACCGTCTCGCTCGGCCGGATCCAGGAGCTGCTGCGGGAGCCGACGTCGACGGCGGCCCCGAAGAAGGCCCTCGACGTGCTGTCGCTGCGCGGGGAGATCACCTTCGAGGACGTCCACTTCGCCTACCAGGGCGAGGAGGCGGAGGCCGGAGCGGCGGGCGACGTGACGGCGGGCGACGCAACGGCAGCCGGCGTCGCTGCGGGCGGCGTCACGGCGAGCGGCTCGGGGGAGGCCGCTCTCACCGGGGTCGACCTGCGCATACCGGCCGGGCAGACGGTCGCCTTCGTCGGTGAGACCGGCGCCGGCAAGTCGACGCTCGTCAAGCTGGTCGCCCGGTTCTACGATCCGACCGGTGGCCGGGTCACGGCCGACGGCACCGATCTGCGCGACCTGGACCTGACGGCGTACCGGCGCCGGCTCGGCGTCGTCCCGCAGGAGGCGTACCTCTTCGTCGGTACGGTCCGCGACGCCATCGCGTACGGGCGCCCCGAGGCGACCGACGCGGAGGTGGAAGCCGCGGCGCGCGCGGTCGGCGCGCACGAGATGATCGCCACCCTGGACGGCGGCTATCTGCACGAGGTCGCCGAGCGCGGCCGTAACCTCTCGGCCGGGCAGCGCCAGCTCATCGCCCTCGCCCGCGCCGAACTGGTCGACCCGGACATCCTGCTGCTGGACGAGGCGACCGCCGCCCTGGACCTTGCCAGCGAGGCGCTGGTCAACCAGGCGACCGACCGGCTCGCGGGGCGCCGTACGACACTGGTCGTCGCGCACCGGCTGACCACGGCGGCGCGCGCGGACCGGGTGATCGTCATGGACCACGGGCAGGTCGTGGAGGACGGCACGCACGAGGAACTGCTCGCGCTGGACGGCCGGTACACGCGGCTGTGGCGGAGCTTCATCGGGGAGGAGGAGCCCGCGGTCGTCTCGTGAGGCGCCCGGCCGGAGGCTCGGCCACGGTGACCTACGAGCCCGCCGCGGTCCACGGGTCCTCCGTGGCCTCCGGCACCTCCGTGCCTCCGTGGCCTCTACGGCCTACGGGACCTCCGTAGCCCCTGTAGCCCCTGTAGCCCCTGCGGCCCCTGCGGGCCCCGGGCGCTCCACTGCCTCTGCAACCATCCGGACCACCCCGGGCGTCGTACGTACGTACGCATGGCAACTCTTGGGGGAATGGGTGTTCGGATTCAACGGCGGCGGCAGAGTGCCCAAGGTGCTGCTGCACGGCCTCGTGACGCTGACCGCCACAGGCGCCCTCGTGGTGGGCGCCTCCGGCGCGCAGGGCGCCGAGGCCGCGTCCGTCTGTTCGGGGCGGCCGGAGAAGAAGGTGGCGTTCGCCACCGGCGAGCTGCGCATCTACAAGGCGCGCGGCTACGCCTGCGCGATCACCGTCGCCAAGAACCCGGGCAAGAAGCGCGCCATGTCGGTCAGTCTCCAGCCGCGCGGCGGGAACCCCGTGGTGGACAGCGGGAGTTACACACGTCAGGCGGGGCCGGTCACGGTGCACGCGCTGAACCGCTGCGTACGGGCCACCGGCGTGGTCTCGGGGAAGAAGGGCTCCACGGGCTGGATCCTCTGCTGACCCCGCGGACGTCCCGCTCCTCCGCTGTCCGGGGGGTGACCGGCCGTCAGACCGAGAGGTGCGGGTCTGGCGGGTCGGGTGCCGATCCGGTTAAGTTCACGGCGTCTGTCATGAACACAGGGAGCGTGAATGCGCAAGGCGCTGAGATGGGTGTTGTCGCTCGTACTGGTCATAGGCACCGTGACCACGGCAAGCGTGGCCACGGCCAACGCCGCCACGGCCACCGCGGCCGCACCGGAAGCGGCCACCGCCGCCACCGACATCAAGGACCGTATCCTCGCGATCCCGGGGATGAGCCTGATCCAGGAGAAGCCGTACGAGGGGTACCGCTACTTCGTTCTCAACTACACGCAGCCGGTCGATCACCGGAATCCGTCCAAGGGCACCTTCCAGCAGCGCCTCACTCTGCTGCACAAGGACACCAGCCGCCCCACGGTCTTCTTCACCAGCGGCTACAACGTCTCCACCAACCCGAGCCGCAGCGAGCCGACCCGGATCGTCGACGGCAACCAGGTCTCGCTGGAGTACCGCTTCTTCACCCCGTCCCGGCCGCAGCCGGCGGACTGGTCGAAGCTGACGATCTGGCAGGCGGCCAGTGACCAGCACCGGATCTTCACCGCGCTGAAGAAGATCTACGACAAGAAGTGGCTCGCCACGGGTGGTTCCAAGGGCGGCATGACCGCCACGTACTACGAGCGCTTCTACCCGCGCGACATGGACGGCGTCGTCGCGTACGTCGCGCCCAACGACGTGGTCAACAAGGAGGACTCGGCGTACGACCGGTTCTTCGAGCGCGTGGGCACCAAGGAGTGCCGCGACCGGCTCAACGCCGTGCAGCGCGAGGCGCTCGTCCGGCGCGCGCCGCTGGAGAAGCGCTACCAGGAGTGGGCGGAGGCCGAGGGCGCGACCTTCACGACGGTCGGCTCCCTCGACCGGGCGTACGAAGCCGTGGTCCTCGACTTCGTCTGGGCCTTCTGGCAGTACAGCTCGGAGTCGGACTGCCAGTACATCCCGCCGGCCACCGCCTCCGACCAGGAGATCTACGACATCATCGACTCGATCTCCGGGTTCTCCTTCTACACGGACCAGGGGCTGGAGCCGTACACGCCGTACTACTACCAGGCGGGTACCGAGCTGGGCTCGCCCACCATCAAGCTGCCGCACCTGGGCAAGCTGAGCCGGTACGGGTACCAGCCGCCGCGGAACTTCGTGCCGCGCTCCATCCCGATGCGGTTCAACCCGCTGGCGATGCCCGCCGTCGACAGCTGGGTCCGCCACCACGCGAACCAGATGCTGTTCGTGTACGGACAGAACGACCCGTGGGGCGCCGAGCAATTCCGCCTGGGCAAGGGCGCGCGCGACAGCTACGTGTACGTGGCGCCGGGTGCCAACCACGGTGCCAATGTCGCCGGTCTCGTGCCCGCCGAGCAGGCGAAGGCCACGGCCAGGATCCTGGAGTGGGCGGGCGTCGCCCCGGCCGCCGTCCAGAAGGACGCGGCGAAGGCGAAGCCGCTGGCGCCGTTCGACAGCAAGCTCGACAAGCAGAAGGTGCAGCGGGAGCACGCGCTGCGCCCGTAAGCCGTAAGCCCGTAAGGCATTGAGCCCATGGACGTGGGGTGCCCGGTCGGCCGTCAACCGCCGGCCGCGCACCCCATGTTCCGTCTCCGCCCCCCCGTCAGTAACTCAGCCCATGGCCGATCGGGTACAGCACCCGCGCCGGATCGTCCGCGTGCTGTACGGGCACGGGCAGCAGCCCCCTGGGCCGGACGCGGCCCGCGATCACCCGTGCCGCGCCGCGCAGTTCGACATCCGTCCAGGAGTACGTGGCGAGGGAGGCGGCGACGCCGGAGAGCCGCGCGATGTCGTACGGGTTGCGGATCGCGACCGTCACGACCGGCACCCCGGTCGCGGCCAGCGCGCTGACCAGCGTGCGCTGCGAGCTGGTGGCCGAGACGTTGTACGTGGCGACCACGACCGCGTCCTTGCCCCGCGTGCCCGCCACCGCCTCGTCGATCTTCGCGGCGGTCGGCGCCGTACCCGTGGACAGTGCCGTGGCGCTGAAGCCCAGCTCGTTCAGGGCAGTGGCGAGGACCGTGGTCGGCGGCCCGGTCGTCCCGGAGGGCGAGGCCGGATCGGCGCCGACGACCAGGACGTTCCGCTCCCGGCGGCGGCTCAGGGGCAGCAGCCCGCGCTCGTTGGTGAGCAGGGTGGTCGTGGAGTCGGCGATCCGGTCGGCGGCGGCGAGGTGGGCGCGGGTGCCGACCGTACGGTCCACGTCGCGGCCGGTGACGTACGGATCGCGGAACAGCCCGAGCCGCTCCTTGAGTTCGAGGATCCGCAGAACCGATTCCTCGATGCGGCGGACGGAGAGTTCGCCGTCCTTGACCGCCGTCAGGACCGCGTTCCAGGCGAGGTCCAGATGGGGCGGGTTGAGCAGCTGGTCCACGCCCGCCTTGAGCGCGAGGACCGGGACACGGGCGTCGCCGTACTTCTGCCGTACGCCCTCCATGCCGAGCGCGTCGGTGACCACCACCCCGTCGTAGCCGAGCTGTTCGCGCAGGACGCCGGTGACGATGGGGCGGGAGAGGGTCGCCGGGTCCTCGCTCGGGTCCAGGGCCGGGACGACGATGTGCGCGGTCATGATCGAGGTGACACCGGCGGCGATCGCCGCGCGGAACGGCGGGGCGTCCAGTTCCGTCCACTGCGCGCGCGTGTGGTGGATCGTGGGGAGGGAGTAGTGGCTGTCGTCCTTGGTGTCGCCGTGGCCCGGGAAGTGCTTGGCGGCGGTGGCGATTCCGGCGCTCTGATATCCCGTCACCTGGGCGGCGACCATTCCGGCCACGGCCTGCGGGTCGGCGCCGAAGGACCGTACGCCGATGACCGGGTTGGCCGGGTTGACGTTGACGTCCGCGTCGGGCGCGTAGTTCTGGTTGATGCCCATCGCGGCCAGCTCCGCCCCGGCGATCCGGGCGGCCTCGCGGGCGGCGGAGCGCGAACGGGAGGCGCCGAGCGCCATCGCGCCCGGCAGCAAGGTGGCGGGCTTGCCGACCCGGGCGACGATGCCGTGCTCCTGGTCGGTGGCGACGAGGAGCGGAACGGGGGTGCGCTGGGCCAGGCCGGCCCGCTGGATGCCGTTGGAGAGCCCGGCGATCTGGTGCGGATCGCGGGTGTTGTGCGCCCAGGCGAAGTAGATGATGCCGCCGACGTGGTACGTGGAGATCAGCTCGGCGGCGGTGCGGACGCCGATCTCGGCGAGGTTGGCGTCGATGTCGGCCTGGTCGGGAGCGGTGGCGGAGTGCCCGTACACCCGCATGACGAAGAGCTGGCCGACCTTCTCCTCCAGGCTCATCCGGGCGACGAGGCGGCGGAGCCGGTCACGGGCGACGGTGGGGGTGCGGGCGGCGACGGGGGGTGCGGCAGCGGCTGTGGTGGTAACGGCAGCCGCCGCTACGGCGGTTGCGGTGAGGAGGGTGCGTCTGGAGATGGTCCGGTCGTGCACAGGTGCTCCTTCCGGCCGTGTGCTGCGAGGGAAGTGAAGGAAACTTCCAGGGATTCACGGTTATCCGGAAAGTAACTGCCGGTCAAGAGATCTGCCACCCAAGTAGTTCCGCGGGCCCTACGGGCCTTGTGAGCCTTTCGGGCCCTGCAGGCCTTACGGGACCTACGGGATCTACGGAACCGGTTCCGGTGCGACGGCAGGGGCGGCAGGGGCGGCAGGGGCGGCGACGCCCGGCCAGTGGCGCCGCAACGCGTCCACCGCCGCCGTGACGGCCGGGCGTCGCGCGGCGCCGGTGCGCCACAGGGCGTACAGCCGGCGCATCGGCACCGGATCCAGGGCGACCGCCCGTACCCCCTCGGGCAGCGGCCCGCGCCCCAGCCGGGGGAGCACGGCGACGCCGAGCCCGGCCGCCACCAGGGCGAGCTGGGTGTGGTTCTCCTCGGCCTGGTGCGCGAGATCCGGCTCGCAGCCGGCCGCCCGCAGCGTACGGACCAGCCAGTCGTGGCAGACCGTGCCCGGCGGCTGGCAGATCCAGCGCTCGCCCGACAGGTCCTCCCTGCGTATGGAGGAACGCGCCGCCAGGGGATGCGAGGCGTGGACGAGCAGGTCGCAGGGGTCCTCCCCGATGACCGCCTGCTCCACACCCTCGGGGGCGGGCAGCGGGGCGATGTCCCAGTCGTGGGCGACGGCGAGGTCGAGGGCGCCCCGGGCGACCAGGTCGACGGAGAGGTGCGGGTCGATCTCACGGAGCCGGACGTCGAGGGTGGGGTGGAGCGTGGCCAGCTCCGCCAGCACGCCGGGGAGCAGCCCGCGCGCCGAGGTGGCGAACGCGCCGACGACGAGCCGCCCGGTCGGCTGTCCCCTGCGCTCCTCCAGGGAGGTCTCGGCGCGCTCGACGATGGCGAGTAGTTCCTCGGCGGTGGCGGCGAGATGCCGGGCCTCGTCCGTGAGCGCGACCCCGCGCCCGCGCCGCTCCAGCAGGGTCGTGCGGGTCTCCCGCTCCAACTTGGTGATCTGCTGCGACACGGCCGAGGGGGTGTAGCCGAGGGCGGAGGCGGCGGCCGCCACGGAGCCGTGCACGGAGACGGCGTGCAGGGCGCGCAGCCGGGCCAGATCGAGCATGGTCGCCTCCCGGGAAGCGGAATCGTCACCAAAAGCGTAAGGAACGCTCAATTCAACCATCGGCGGATCCGTACGCGCGCTACATGATCGTGGCCGGTTCGACAGAGCCGGTGACGGCACCGGCCCTGCCGCCGCCGCTGTCGCTGCCCCTGTCGAGGACTGGCGGGCCCACAGTCTCCGGCGCCCGCCGGAACGCGTGCCGGTACGCGTGCGGGCTCGTCCCCACGAGGCGCTTGAAACGGTCACGGAAGGCGGTCGGCGAGCCGAAGCCGACCCGCGAGGCGATCCGGTCGACGGGGTGCCCGGTCGTCTCCAGCAGATACTGCGCCTCACGGATCCGGGCCCGGTGCAGCCACTGGAGCGGCGTGGTCCCGGTCTGCTCGCGGAAGCGCCGGTTGAGGGTACGGGTGCTCATGCCGGCCCGGTCGGCGATGTCGTCGAGCGTCAGATCCTGTCCCGCGTTCTCCTCCAGCCAGTGCAGCAGTGGCTCCAGGGCCGACCCCTGGGGCGCCGGGGGTCGGGTGTGGACGATGAACTGGGCCTGTCCGCCGTCGCGTTCGAGCGGCATCACGGACAGCCGCGCGGCGTCGGCCGCCACCGCCGAACCATGGTCCCGCCGGATGATGTGGAGACAGAGATCGAGCCCCGCGGCGGCCCCGGCCGAGGTCAGGAACTGCCCGTTGTCCACGTACAGCACCGCGGCGTCCACCTCGACCGCTGGGTACCGCTCGGCCAGCGTCGGGGCGGCGGCCCAGTGCGTGGTGGCCCGTAGCCCGTCCAGCAGCCCGGTGGCGGCGAGTGTGAACGCCCCGGCGCAGATCGAGACGATACGGGTGCCCCCTGCCGCCGCCCGCCGCAGCGCGTCCAGGACCTCCTCGGGTACGGGCGCGGTCGGATCGGCGACCCCCGGCAGCACGATCGTGTCGGCCTCGGCAAGCGCCTCCAGCCCCCACGGCGCCCGCAGCGTGAAGACCCCGGCGTCGACCTCCTCGCCCGCGTCGCCCGCGGCGCAGATCCGTACCTCGTAGGCGGCGCTGCCATCGGGCAGCCGGGTACGGGAGAAGACCTCGATGGGGGTGGCGAGGTCGAAGGCGATGACTCCGTCGAGCGCGAGGACGGCCAAGGTGTGCATGGCAAAAACGTAGAGGGCCAACGGATTGTCGCCACCTCCGGGTATCCCGGGCGCACCTTCTGCCCTAAGCGCACCCTCTGCCCCAAGCACGCCCTCTGCCCCAGGTGCTCCTGGCGCCTCCCGTGGCGTGGCAGGAATCCGTTGACACCTGGCACTCCGGCCACTGTCCGGGGTTCCGGCGGCTGACTAGCGTCGGCAGCGGCGCTCCGCCGGCCACGCGGGCTCCCTGAGGCGCCGACGGCGCCCGCCCACTCCGCCCACTCCGCCCACTTCACCCACCCTGACCGACCCGCACCCACCGCCCCGGCGCTCGCCGGCCACATCCCACGGACCACAGTCATGACCAAGCTCCTCCTCTCCCTGCACGTCATCGCGGCGATCGTCGCCATAGGCCCGGTCACGGTGGCGGCCAGCATGTTCCCGCCCGCCGTGCGCCGCGCGAGCGCCGCACCGGGCGACCGGGACGCCTGGGCGAACGTCACCGTGCTGCACCGCATCTGCCGTGCGTACGCGGTGGCCGGCGTCGCCGTCCCCGTCTTCGGGTTGGCCACGGCGAAGAACATGGGCGTCCTGGGAGACACCTGGCTGATCGTCTCCATGGCCCTGACCCTCGTGGCGGCGGTGGTCCTGGGCGCGTTGGTCCTTCCGCGCCAAAGCGCCCTCCTGGAGATGGCGACCCCCGCCGGGAGCCTCGCCCCCGCCGCCTCAGGCGGCTCCGCCCCGCCCGCGGCGGGAGACGAGAACTCGATTGCGGTGCCGAAGTCCGCGACGGCTCAACTCGCCATGTTCACCGGCATCTTCAACCTGCTGTGGGCAGTGGTCACCATCCTGATGATCATCCGGCCGGGCTCGACAACGGGCGCGTGACCGCGGGCCGGGTGCCGCTCAGCGGTTCTTGCGCATCAGCCCCTCCGGTGCTCGCGTATCAGCCCCTCCAGATAGGCCCGCCCCGGCGCCAGCAGGGCGGGGAGGTCCGCCGCCTGCGGGTACCAGCGCTTCTCGTACTCCCAGCAGACCCAGGTGCTGTCGTCGAGCAGGGCCAGGCACTCGCCCAGCGGCAGCACCCCGGCTCCCAGGGGCAGCGGCGTCTTGTCCTCGGCCGAGGCGATGTCCTTCACCTGGACGTAGCCCAGGTGCGGGGCGAGTATGCCGTGGGTGGTGATCGGGGACTCGCCGCCCAGCCAGGTGTGCATCACGTCCCAGAGCACCCCCACCTGCTGGTGTCCGACCGGGCCCAGCACGCGCGCCGCGTCCTTGCCCGTGCGGTGCGAGTCATGGGTCTCCAGCAGGATCCGTACGCCGTAGTCCGTGGCCGTCTCCGCGGCGGCGGCCAACCGCCGCGCCGCCAGGGTGTCCGCCTCGTCGGCGGTCTGGTCGCCGCCGCCGGGGAAGACCCGGATGAACGGGGCGCCGAGATCCCGTGCCAGGGAGAGCAGTTCGTCCAACTCCTGGCGCAACTGGTCCTCGTCCACGTCCGCCTTGGCCACCCGGGCGTACCCGGCCAGCCCCACTATCTCGATGCCGGCCCGCTCGAACTCCTCGACCACCAGGGCACGGTCGCGGCGGCCCATGCCCCGGTGCACCGGTTCCTCCGGGTGGGTCCGCAGCTCGACTCCCTGATAGCCGGATGCGGCGGCGAGGGCGACGACCTCGGGGATGGGCAGGCCCGGGATTCCGAGGGTGGAGAAAGCGAACTTCACTGTGGTGTTCCTTTCTGGCGGGTGGTGGCTCCTTCCTTGAGAAGAAGGTGCCAGTCCTGGCCTATCAGGTCCGCCCCGTACGAGTGGTGCGGTTGCTCTGCGACGAGGGTGAATCCGGCGCGCTGATAGAGGGTGCGGGCGGCGGAGAGGACGTCATTGGTCCAGAGCGTCAGTTCCTCATACCCCGCCGAGCGGGCGAAATCCACCACCGCGCCGATCAGGCGTTCGCCCAGCCTGTGGCCCCGGGCCTGGGGCTCGACGAGGAGCAGACGGAGTCTGGCGGTCACCGGCCCGCCGTCGTCGCCCCGTATGCCCGGCTCGTCGTCCCGCACGCACATGATCGAGCCCACCGGTATTCCGTCCAGCTCGGCGACCCACACCCGCTCCAGCCGTGGGTCGTGGTTCTGGGCGAAGTCCGCGACGATCCGGGCGACGAGCCCTTCGAACTCCGTGTTGAAGCCGTACTCCGCCGCGTACACCGCGCCGTGGCGCTGCACGATCCAGCCCAGCTCGCCCGGCGCGGGCTCGCGCAGAACGGCCGTGCCCCGCCTGCCGGGGGCTTTGGTCCCGTCCGTGCCGAGGATGTCCCGTACCGTACGCATCGCGTCGGCGAGCTCGGGCCGGCGCCCCGGCTCGACCCGGTCGAGCAGTGTGCCCACGGCCTCCCGCGAGCGCTCGTCCAGCAGCTCCGCGGTTTCGCGCCCCCGCGAGGTGAGGGTGATCCGCTGCCGTCGCGCGTCCTCCTCGGAGGGTGCGCGGCCGACCAGGCCGTCCCGCTCGAATTTGGTCAGCAGTCTGCTCAGATATCCGGCGTCGAGCGACAGCTCGGCCCGCAGATCGGCCGCGTCGGTCCGCGGTGCGTGCGCCAGCTCGTACAGCACTCGCGACTCGGTGAGGGTGTACGGCGTGTACAGGTGCTTGCCGTAGTCGAGCGCACCGATCAAATTCGTGTAAAAGCGGTTGAACTCACGCATTTCCTGCACGGCCATGGCAACCCCATCTCCGGACGCTCGCCGGCCCTCGATCTTTGACTGAGTCAACGCTAGGCCTGGCCGCCGGTGCCCGGCAAGCCTTCTCGGAGCTTTTGGCGTCCACTCGCCAATCAGTCGCCCCCTATAGGTCCGCGGGTCCTCGCCCCTGCCCGCCCGCAGGCCTGCCGGCCCGCCCGCGCCCGGCCTCCCGGCCGTGTGCATGCCTGCCCGTGCGCATGCCTGCCCGTCCGTACGTCCCCCGTCCGTACGTCCGCAGTCTGTACGTCCGCCGTCCGCGCATCCGGCCGTCCGGCCCGCCGGCTCAGTCCGCCCGCGGCGGTGCCGTCGACGCCCGCGCCATCAGCTCCGCCGAGATCGTGGCGATCCCGCCCGGCGGCGGTGTCTCCGTGCCCATCGCCAGTCGGCCCGCCCGCGCGCCCGCCTCGTACAGCGGCAGCCGTACGGTCGTCAGCGCCGGGGTGGCGTCCACCGAGAACGGCAGGTCGTCGAAGCCCGCCACCGAGATGTCCTCCGGGATCCGCAGCCCCCGCTCGCGCACCGCCGCGCACGCGCCCAGCGCCACCGTGTCGTTCGCCGCGACCACCGCCGTGAGGTCCGGCGCGCGCCGCAGCAGTTCCAGCGTCGCCTCGTACCCCGACCGGCGGGTGTACGGGCCGTGCACCGTCAGCGGATCCGGCTCCCCGCCGGCGCTCCCCGCGCCGTCGGCGCCGTCCCACGCCCCCGCGGCCGCCAGCGCCGCCCGGTGTCCCTCCAGCCGGTGCCGGGTCGTCGTGCGCTCCATCGGTCCGGCGACGTAGCCGATCCTCCGGTGCCCCAGCGCCAGCAGGTGTTCCGTCAGCCGTCGTCCGCCGCCCCGGTTGTCGAAGGCCAGCGAGGCGACGGCCGCGTCGCTGCCCGGCAGCGGTGGCCGTCCGCACAGCACCACCCGGGTCCCCGCGTCCACGAGTTTCGCCAGTTTCGTGGTCATCGCGGCGATGTGGTCGGGGTCTTCGAGCGCCCCGCCGGTGAGCACGACCGCGGCGGCGCGCTGGCGCTGGAGCAGGGTCAGATAGGTCAGTTCGCGCTCAGGTGATCCACCCGTGTTGCAGACGACGGCCAGCTTCTCGCCGCCCGCGCGCCCGGTCCCCTCCTGCCCGCCGATCTCGGTCTGCGCCGCCCCCGCCATGATCCCGAAGAACGGGTCCGCGATGTCGTTGACGAGGATGCCCACCAGATCCGAGGTGGCGGCGGCGAGAGAGCTGGCGGGGCCGTTCAGCACGTAGTCCAGGTCGTCGACAGCCCGCAGCACCCGCTCCCGAGTGGCGGCGGCGACCGGGTAGTTGCCGTTCAGTACGCGCGAGACGGTGGCGGGTGACACCCGGGCGCGCGCCGCCACATCCGCCAGGGTGACTGTCATCGCATTCCTCCGAGGGGTACGGGTGAGTTGGAGCGGTGATGGGGCCGGGCTCTTGTCCCGACCGCTGTCGCAGGCTAGCTTCTTACCGGATAGAAAGCGCTTGCTACAGCCAGCGGCCATACGGTCCATCGCTCGCGACGGCTGCCACGGCCATATGGAGGGAACTTCGTGACACGCAGGACAGTGCGGATCGCCATGAACGGCGTCACCGGGCGGATGGGATACCGACAGCACCTGCTGCGCTCCATCCTCGCCCTCCGTGAACAGGGCGGACTCGACCTCGGGGGCGGCGAGACGCTGTGGCCCGAGCCCGTCCTCATCGGCCGCCGGGAACACGCCCTCAAGGAGATCGCCGAACGGCACGGCCTCACGGAGTGGTCGACCGATCTCGACGCCGTCCTGGAGGACGACACGATCGACATCTACTTCGACGCCCAGGTCACCTCCGCCCGCGTGGAGGCCATCAAGAACGCGATCGACGCGGGCAAGCACATCTACACCGAGAAGCCGACCGCGACGGACCTCGAAGGCGCCATGGCGCTGGCCCGGCTGGCCCGCACCGCCGGGATCAAGCACGGCGTCGTCCAGGACAAGATCTTCCTGCCGGGCCTGCTCAAGCTGAAGCGCCTCATCGACGGCGGGTTCTTCGGCGAGATCCTCTCCGTCAGGGGAGAGTTCGGCTACTGGGTCTTCGAGGGCGACTGGCAGGACGCCCAGCGCCCCTCCTGGAACTACCGCGCCGAGGACGGCGGTGGCATCACCGTCGACATGTTCCCCCACTGGGAGTACGTCCTGCACGAGCTGTTCGGGCGCGTGGCCAGCGTCCAGGCACACATCACCACGCACATCCCGCAGCGCTGGGACGAGCACGGCAAGCCGTACGCCGCGACAGCCGACGACGCCGCGTACGGCATCTTCGAGCTGGACAGTGGTGCCGTCGCCCAGATCAACTCCTCCTGGACCGTCCGCGTCAACCGCGACGAACTCGTCGAGTTCCAGGTCGACGGGACCCACGGCTCGGCCGTCGCCGGGCTGCGCCGGTGCCGGATCCAGCACCGCAGCGCCACCCCCAAGCCGGTCTGGAACCCCGACCTCCCCGCCACCGAGTCCTTCCGCGACCAGTGGCAGGAAGTACCGGACAACGGGGAGTTCGACAACGGATTCAAGGCACAGTGGGAGCTGTTCCTGCGCCACGTCGTTCTCGACGAGCCGTACCACTGGGACCTCCTCGCGGGCGCGCGCGGCGTGCAACTCGCCGAACTGGGGCTCCGTTCCTCGGCCGAGGGTCGTCGCTTCGACGTACCGGAGCTGACGCTGTGACCCTCCGGCTCCCTTCCCCGGGGGGCGGAACGCGCCCCTATACGCCACGTTCGGAACCGGCCGCCTTCGTAGTGGCCGGTACGGAGGGTGGGACCGCCCTCGCCTCCCGCAGGGTCTTCTCCGCCGCCCATGTCGTCGCGGACCCGTACGCGGACGTCAGCCCCGACGGTCCCGCGGCCGTCGACTGGGACGCCACCCTCGCCTTCCGCCGCCACCTGTGGTCGCACGGTCTCGGGGTCGCCGAGGCCATGGACACCGCGCAGCGCGGCATGGGGCTGGACTGGGCGGGCGCGGCCGAGCTGATCCGCCGCTCCGCCGCCGAGGCGCAGGCGACCGGCGGCCGGATCGCGTGCGGCGTGGGCACCGACCAGCTCGCGCCGGGCCCCCGTTCGCTGGCGGAGGTCAGGGCCGCGTACGAGGAGCAGTTGACGCTCGTCGAGGACACCGGCTCACAGGCCATCCTGATGGCGTCCCGCGCCCTCGCCGCCGCCGCGACCACCCCCGACGACTACCTGGACCTCTACGCCCACCTGCTGCGTCAGGCGTCGGAACCGGTCGTACTGCACTGGCTCGGGCCGATGTTCGACCCCGCTCTGGACGGCTACTGGGGCAGCGCCGATCTGGACGCGGCCACCGAGACCTTCCTCCAGGTCATCTCCGATCACCCCGACAAGGTCGACGGCATCAAGATCTCCCTGCTGGACGCCGAGCGCGAGATCGAGCTGCGCCGCCGGCTGCCGAAGGGCGTGCGCTGCTACACGGGGGACGACTTCAACTACCCCGAGCTGATCGCGGGCGACGACCAGGGCTTCAGCCACGCGCTGCTCGGCATTTTCGATCCGCTGGGGCCGCTGGCGGCGGCGGCCGTACGGGTCCTGGACACCGGCGACACGAAGGGGTTCCGGGAACTCCTCGACCCCACTGTCGAGCTGTCCCGTCACCTTTTCCGGACGCCCACCCGCTTCTACAAGACCGGTGTGGTGTTTCTCGCGTGGCTGGCCGGCCACCAGGACCACTTCACGATGGTCGGCGGCCTCCAGTCGGCGCGCTCGCTGCCGCACCTCGCGCGGGCGTACGAACTCGCCGACGGGCTCGGGCTCTTCCCGGACCCCGCGGTGGCCGAGGCCAGGATGAAATCCCTGCTCGGCGTGGGCGGAGTGGAACAGTGAGCGGACCGTTGAACACATCCCCTCCAGGCGATCTGACACGCTTCAGCATCAACCAGATGACGGTCAGGCAGCTCGGCCTGCCCGAGCTGACCGAGACCTGTGTACGGCTCGGGGTGCCGGGCGTGGGGCTGTGGCGCGAGCCCGTCCAGGCGTACGGGACCGAGGCCGCGGCCAAGCTCGTACGGGACGCCGGGCTCGTGGTCACCACGCTCTGCCGGGGCGGATTCCTCACCGCGATCGATCCGGCCCGGCGGGCGGAGGCGCTGGCCGACAACCGCGCCGCCGTCGACGAGGCGGCGGTCCTGGGCACGGACACGCTGGTGCTGGTCTCCGGCGGCCTCCCCGAGGGCAGCAAGGACCTCCACGGGGCGCGGGAGCGCATCGCGGAGGCGCTGGGGGAGCTGGCGCCGTACGCGGCGGAGCGCGGGGTCAGACTGGCCATCGAGCCGCTGCACCCGATGTTCGCCTCCGACCGCTGTGTGGTCTCCACCCTCGACCAGGCGCTCGACCTGGCGGAACGGTTCCCCGCCGACCAGGTCGGGGTGGCCGTGGACACGTACCACATCTGGTGGGACGACCGGGCCCCCGCGGCGGTCGTCCGTGCCGCGGAGCGCATCTTCACCTTCCAGCTCGCCGACTGGACGACACCGCTTCCGGCCGGGGTGCTGAACGGGCGCGGCCAGCTCGGTGACGGCGCGATCAACCTGCGCGCCTGGCGTGAACGGGTCGACGCGGCGGGCTACTCGGGCCCGATCGAGGTGGAGTTGTTCAACGACGACCTCTGGCAGCGGGACGGCGTCGAACTCCTCACGGAGGTCGCGGAGCGGTATGTGCGGCACGCGCTGTAGAAAAAAATAACTCTGCGGAACCGTGCAACCCTTCCGGGGTGACGTGAGTCGTATACGTCAACAGGGCTTTCGGGGGATGGATCCGGGGGGATGTGGAAGCCCTGTTGGAGGGGGAGCGCGTGGGGCCCGGTCCGTCGGACCGGGCCCCTTGTAGAGCGTGGCGGTACGCGCCGGCCGGCCCGCCGTGGCCCGTGGCGCGGCGTCAGTTGTCCACAGGCCGGCCCCGCTGTCCGAGCCCGGCGGTAGCGTCGGATCATGTCCAGTCCCGCAGTGCTCGAAGCCGTGCTCGAACGGATCACGTACGCGAACGAGGAGAACGGCTACACGGTCGCCCGCGTCGACACCGGCCGCGGCGGCGATCTCCTCACCGTGGTCGGTTCGCTGCTCGGCGCGCAGCCGGGCGAGTCGCTGCGGATGGAGGGCCGCTGGGCCTCGCACCCCCAGTACGGCAAGCAGTTCATGTGCGACAACTACACGACGGTCCTGCCGGCCACGATCCAGGGCATCCGCCGCTATCTCGGCTCCGGTCTCATCAAGGGGATCGGCCCCGTCTTCGCCGACCGGATCGTCGAGCACTTCGGCCTGGAGACGCTGGACATCATCGAGACGGAGCCCAAGCGGCTCGTCGAGGTCCCCGGCCTCGGCCCCAAGCGGACGAAGTCGATCGCGGCGGCCTGGGAGGAGCAGAAGGCCATCAAGGAGGTCATGGTCTTCCTGCAGGGGGTCGGCGTGTCGACCTCGATCGCCGTCCGCATCTACAAGAAGTACGCGGACGCGTCGATCTCCGTCGTCAGGAACGAGCCATACCGCCTGGCGGCCGACGTGTGGGGGATCGGCTTCCTGACGGCCGACCGGATCGCCCAGGCCGTCGGGATCCCGCACGACAGCCCGGAGCGCGTCAAGGCGGGCATCCAGTACGCGCTGTCGCAATCCACCGACCAGGGGCACTGCTTCCTCCCCGAGGACCAGCTCATCTCGGACGCGGTGAAGCTGCTCACGGTCGACACGGGCCTGGTCATCGAATGCCTCGCCGAACTGGCCGCCGAGGACGAGGGGGTCGTACGGGAACGGGTGCCGGGGCCCGAGGGCGGGGAGGAGGAGATCAACGCGGTCTATCTGGTGCCCTTCCACCGCGCGGAGCTGTCGCTCTCCGCCCAGGTGCTGCGGCTGCTGCGGACGGGCGAGGACCGGATGCCGGCCTTCCGGGACGTGGCCTGGGACAAGGCGCTCGCCTGGCTGGCCGGGCGTACGGGAGCGGAGCTGGCGCCCGAGCAGCAGCAGGCGGTCCGGCTCGCGCTCACGGAGAAGGTCGCCGTGCTGACGGGCGGACCGGGGTGCGGAAAGTCCTTCACGGTCCGCTCGATCGTGGAGCTGGCGCGGGCCAAGAAGGCGAAGGTGGTGCTGGCGGCGCCCACCGGGCGGGCGGCCAAACGGCTGGCCGAGCTGACCGGGGCCGAGGCGTCCACGGTCCACCGGCTGCTGGAGCTGCGGCCGGGCGGGGACGCGGCGTACGACAGGGACCGACCGCTGGACGCCGATCTGGTGGTGGTCGACGAGGCGTCGATGCTGGATCTGCTGCTCGCGAACAAGCTGGTCAAGGCGGTGGCGCCGGGGGCGCACCTGCTGCTGGTCGGGGATGTGGACCAGCTGCCGTCGGTCGGCGCGGGCGAGGTGCTGCGTGATCTGCTGGCCGAGAGCGGGCCCGTACCGAGCGTCCGGCTCACGCGCATCTTCCGGCAGGCGCAGCAGTCGGGGGTGGTCACCAACGCCCACCGGATCAACTCCGGGAAGCACCCCGTCACGGAGGGGCTGTCCGACTTCTTCCTCTTCGTGGAGGACGAGACGGAGGACGCGGGGCGGCTGACGGTCGACGTGGCGGCGCGCCGGATCCCCGCGAAGTTCGGCCTCGATCCGCGGCGCGACATCCAGGTCCTGGCGCCGATGCACCGCGGCCCGGCCGGCGCGGGCACGCTCAACGGGCTGCTCCAGCAGGCCATCACGCCCGGCCGGCCCGACGTGCCGGAGAAGCGCCTGGGCGGCCGGGTCTTCCGCGTCGGCGACAAGGTCACCCAGATCCGCAACAACTACGAGAAGGGGGAGAACGGGGTCTTCAACGGCACGGTCGGCGTGGTCACCTCGCTCAACCAGGAGGAACAGCGGCTGACGGTGCTGACGGACGAGGACGAGGAGGTGCCGTACGACTTCGACGAGCTGGACGAGCTGGCGCACGCGTACGCCGTGACGATCCACCGCTCCCAGGGCAGCGAGTACCCGGCCGTGGTCATTCCGGTCACCATGGGGGCCTGGATGATGCTCCAGCGGAATCTCCTGTACACGGCGGTGACCCGGGCCAAGAAGCTGGTCGTCCTGGTCGGCTCCCGCAAGGCCATAGGCCAGGCGGTCCGAACGGTCTCGGCGGGCAGACGCTGCACCGCCCTCGCCCACCGGCTGACGGTGCGCGGCTGAGTGTGCCGGGCCCGTAGAGGGTACGCGGGCACGGAGCACCGAGGGCGCGGACTTTCGAAACCGGGGCCAAGCGGGCAGGATGAACAGGTTGGCGGCACTGAGTGCCGCCAATAGGCCCAATGGTCGACCCCGAGTGCACTCTCCTGAGCCAAATGGGGGATGGTAGAGACAGTCAGGGCACCTCGAAGAAGAGGCACTACGTCGGTGAGGGATGACGTGAGCGAGAAACGCGACAACGCGGTAGTACTGCGGTACGGCGACGGCGAGTACACCTACCCGGTGATCGACAGCACCGTCGGCGATACGGGCTTCGACATCGGGAAGCTTCGTTCTCAGACCGGTCTGGTGACCCTGGACAGCGGCTACGGCAACACCGCCGCCTACAAGTCCGCGATCACCTATCTCGACGGCGAACAGGGCATTCTGCGGTACCGCGGTTACCCGATCGAGCAGCTGGCCGAGCGCTCCAGCTTTGTCGAGGTGGCCTACCTGCTGATCAACGGCGAGCTGCCGACGGTCGACGAGCTGGCCTCCTTCAAGAACGAGATCACCCAGCACACGCTCCTGCACGAGGACGTCAAGCGGTTCTACGACGGTTTCCCGCGTGACGCCCACCCGATGGCGATGCTGTCGTCCGTGGTCAGCGCGCTCTCGACCTTCTACCAGGACAGCCACAACCCGTTCGACGAGAAGCAGCGCCACCTCTCGACGATCCGCCTCCTCGCCAAGCTGCCGACCATCGCGGCGTACGCGTACAAGAAGTCGATCGGGCACCCCTTCGTCTACCCGCGCAACGACCTCGGGTACGTCGAGAACTTCCTGCGCATGACCTTCTCGGTCCCGGCGCAGGAGTACGAGCTCGACCCCGTCGTGGTCGCCGCGCTCGACAAGCTGCTGATCCTGCACGCCGACCACGAGCAGAACTGTTCGACCTCCACCGTGCGGCTGGTCGGCTCGTCGCAGGCGAACATGTTCGCCTCGATCTCGGCCGGCATCAGCGCCCTGTGGGGCCCGCTGCACGGTGGCGCCAACCAGTCGGTGCTGGAGATGCTGGAGGGCATCCAGGCGTCCGGCGGCGACGTCGACACCTTCATCCGCAAGGTGAAGAACAAGGAAGACGGCGTGAAGCTCATGGGCTTCGGGCACCGCGTCTACAAGAACTTCGACCCCCGGGCGAAGATCATCAAGGCGGCGGCGCACGACGTCCTCTCGGCGCTCGGCAAGTCCGACGAGCTGCTGGACATCGCGCTCAAGCTGGAGGAGCACGCGCTGGCCGACGACTACTTCGTCGAGCGCAAGCTTTACCCGAACGTGGACTTCTACACGGGTCTGATCTACCGGGCCATGGGCTTCCCGACCGAGATGTTCACCGTGCTCTTCGCGCTCGGCCGGCTTCCCGGCTGGATCGCCCAGTGGCACGAGATGATCAAGGAGCCCGGTTCGCGCATCGGCCGTCCGCGGCAGATCTACACCGGAGAGGTCCTGCGCGACTTCGTCCCGGTCGAGGGCCGCTGACAGCGGATTTCCCAGCGCCGGCGGCGTACAGCGCGCCGGAGTCGTGCAGCCGGAGTCGTACAGAGCGAAAAGCGCCCCGCCGCCGATCCCCCCACGGGTCGGCGAACGGGGCGCTTTCCATATCCCCGGTGCGGATTCCCCCCACGGGATCCGGGCCGGGCGTCTGACGTAACCACCAACGGCTACTCGGGCGGTCGGACCGGGGTACGTACGGGAGGGCCGCTCAAAGCTCCCCGGTGCACGTGCCCCGGCCAATCGCTAGCACGCGACGTCCCCCAAGACATCCCATGCGATCCCGTCGAACGTCCCCCAAGACGTTCTTCCGGCATCGTCCTCTTAGACTCGCGAGCAGGCCTGATGGTTACCCCATAATCTATGTGATCTAGATCTCTTTGTGAAGGTCCTGTGGTTCATGTGAAGGGCCTTGGGTGCAAAGAGCTCGCGACCACATAAATGGAGGGTACGCCCAGTCCGGGGTCGGGGTGCGGCCGGATCAGAGCCGACCGGTCAATTCGTATCCCGCCTCGTCGACCGCGGCGCGTACGGCGGCCTCGTCCAGCGGTGCCTGGGACACCACGGTGACCTCTCCCGTGGCGGCCGTGGCCTGTACGGAGGTGACGCCCTCGATCCCGGAGATCTCGCCGGCGACGGCGCCCTCGCAGTGCCCGCAGGTCATGCCGGTGACCTGGTAGACGGTGGTGACCTGGCTCTTCGTCTCAGCGGTCATGACGTTCTCCTCTTCGGGGCTCGGGTGTGGCGGTCCATGGCGGGCCGGGGGTACGTGGGTGCGTACTCCCCGACCCGTCCTTGAACTGTACCCCTAGGGGGTATGAAAACGAACCCTCGGGCCCGCCGGGCCGCTCAGTGCGCGGATGCCGGAGCGTCCGCGCGGCAGGCGAGCCCCGAGCCCTCGGCGAGCGGTTCCAGGTAGCGGAAGAGGACCCGCTTCAGCTCGGTCGTGTACGCGTCCCGCTCGGCGGGGTCGGCAGTCATGATCAGGATCAGGCCCGCCTTGAACACGGTGAAGAGCATTTGAGCGACCCGGTCGGTGTCGGTCTTCGGCGTGTCGGGGAGGTAGGCGCCGAGGATGTCCTCCACGCGGGTGAGCATCGACGAGTGCAGCGCGTCGTGCTCCTGGGTGACCTGGCCGGGGATGTCAGGGCCGTGCATCAGGACCGCGAAGGCCGGATTCTCCCGGTTGAACTGGATCAGCGGGTCGATGACGGCGTCCAGCAGCCGGTCGAGCGGCAGGGCCAGGTGGGTCGGCGTCAGTGCCTGGCCGTAGGTCTCGCGCCAGCGCGTCAGGAGCTGGTCGCCCAGCTCGACGGCGATGGCCTCCTTGTTCGGGAAGAACTGGTAGAGCGTGCCGGGCGACACGCCCGCCTCCCGGGCGATGGAGTTGGTGCTCGCCGCGGTGTAGCCGTTCGCGCAGAAGACGCTGGCCGCCGCGTCGAGGAGCTGGGCGATACGGCGCTCTCCGCGGGCCTGTCGGCGGCGCGGTCGGACCGGCCCGGAGGTCGGGTCCTGGGTCGGCTCCGGCATGACGATCCACAGCCTTCCTGGCTCGGTTGACAAACACGAGCGGCGACTCGCATTCTTGGTCAATGCGAGCGAGGACTCGTGTTTGCCAAGTCTATGGCAACGGCTGACCCGTGCCACGGGTCACGGTGAAGGGGACACCGCACCATGTCCGAAGTCAACACTGGTCCGCGCCCGGGGGGCTGGACCCGGTTCGTCACCGCGCGACCGCGGCTCTCGCTGCTGATCGCGCTGGTGATCACGGCCCTCGCCGTCGTCGCGGGCAGCGGTGTCGCCGACCGGATGAGCAACGGGGGCTGGGAGGACCCGGGCGCGGAGTCCACATACGCGACCAAGGCGCTGGAGCGGGAGTTCCCCGCCTCCCAGCCCAATCTCCTGCTCCTGGTCGACAGCGGGAGCCGGAGCGTCGACGACCCGGCCGTGGCCGCGGAGGCCAAGCGGCTCACCGACCGCCTCGCGGCCGAGAAGGGAATCATCGGGGTCGGCTCCTACTGGCGGACCGAATCGCCCGCGCTGCGCTCCGCAGACGGCAGGGAAGCACTGATCGCGGCGCGGATCGAGGGGGACGAGACGGCCGCCTTCAAGGTCCTGGACCGCATCACCCCGGAATTCCGCGGTGAGCAGGGGACGCTGAAGGTCTCCGTCGGCGGCCCCGTCGCCGTGCGGAGCGAGATGCAGAGCACCATCCAGGAGGATCTGCTGCGGGCCGAGCTGATCGCCCTGCCGGTGACACTCGTCCTGCTCGTCATGGTCTTCGGCAGCGCGGTCGCCGCCATGCTCCCGCTCGGCCTGGGCGTCGTCGCCATTCTGGGGACCAACGCCCTGCTGCGCGGCCTCACGGAGCTCACCGAAGTCTCGATCTTCGCCCAGAACCTCACCACGGCCCTCGGGCTCGGACTGGCCATCGACTACGCCCTGTTCATCGTCCGCAGATTCCGCGAGGAGCTGGCGGACGGCGCCGAGGTGCGGGACGCCGTGGGCACCACGCTGCGGACCGCCGGCCGCACGGTGCTGTTCTCGGCGCTGACCGTGGCCGTGTCCCTGGCCGCCATGATGGTCTTCCCGCAGCCCTTCCTGCGCTCCTTCGCCTACGCGGGCATCGCGGTCGTCCTACTGGCCGCCGCCGCGGCCCTTGTCCTGCTGCCCGCCGCCCTGATGCTGCTGGGGCACCGGGTCAACGCACTGGACCTGCGGAAGCTGCTGCGCCGCGGGCGCGGCGGACCAGGGGAGGGAAAGACCGGAACGGGTGAGGAGAAGACCGAGAAGACCGGAGAAGCCAAGGAGCCGGGGGCCGGTTGGGGACGTATGGCCGCGCTGGTGATGCGGCGGGCCCCGTTCTTCGCCATCGCCACGGCGGCGGGACTGATCGTGCTCGGGCTGCCCTTCCTGGGAGCCAAATTCGGTACCGCCGACCATCGTCAGCTGCCGCCGGGTGCCGACTCCCGCGTGGTCCAGGAGGAGATACAGCGCGCCTTCCCCGGTAGCCCCGGCGGCGGCCTGGAGGTGCTGGCGGAGGGCGCCGCCACCCCCGCCGAGTACGCCGACTACCGCACCCGGATAGCCGCCCTGCCCGGCGTGACACGGGTCGACGGACCGGTGCCCGGCCCCTCCGGCGAACACGCGTACTTCGCGGTGGCGCTCAAGGGTGAAGCGGTGGGGGAGGGGGCACAGGGGCTCGTGCGGGACATCCGTGCCGAACCGGCCGCGTTCGACACCTCGGTGACCGGCACCGCCGCCGTCCTGGTCGACTCCAAGGACGCCATAGCCGAGCAGCTGCCCTGGGCCCTGGTCATCATCGTCCTGGTCACCCTGCTCCTGGTCTTCCTGCTCACCGGCAGTGTGCTGATACCGGTGCAGGCGGTCGTGCTCAACGCCCTCAGCCTCACGGCGATGTTCGGGGCGACGGTCTGGATCTTCCAGGACGGCCACCTGTCGGGGCTGCTCGGCTTCACCGCCACCGGGGACATGGAGACCACCCTGCCGGTGCTGATGTTCTGTGTCGCCTTCGGGCTCTCCATGGACTACGGAGTCTTCCTGCTCTCCCGGATCAAGGAGGAGTACGACCGCGGCGGAGACCATGAGCACGCCGTCTCGTTCGGCCTGCGCCGGACCGGCGGACTGATCACCGCCGCCGCAGTGATCCTCGCGGTCGTCATGGTGGCGATAGGCACCTCGCGGGTCGCCAACACCAAGATGCTGGGCCTCGGTCTCGCGCTCGCCGTACTGATGGACGCGATGGTCGTACGCAGCCTGCTGGTGCCCGCGGTGATGAAGCTGACCGGAAAGGCCACCTGGTGGGCCCCGGGGCCGCTGCGCCGCTTCCACGAGCGGTTCGGGCTGAGCGAGGGCGAGTCGCGGCCGGCCGCCGGAGGACCGGCGGAGCCCCCGGTCCGCGACCGGGACCAGGACCGGGACACGGCGGGCGTCTGAGCCGCTGGGAGAGGTATCCGGACCCAGGCCCCTCGCCCGGACCCGGCCACCTCGCCCGGACCCGGCCACCTCGCCCGGCCCCGGGCCCTCGTCCGGACCTCGCCCCCTCGCCCGGGTTGGGGGGGGGTCACCGGGGCGGGGTACGACCCC